>NZ_JBFBFU010000004.1:149139-364741 GCF_040684355.1 Kitasatospora sp. NPDC091276
TACTGGGATTGAACCAGTGACCCCTACCGTGTCAAGGTAGTGCTCTCCCGCTGAGCTAATCGCGCCTGGTGTGGCGGTCCTGCAGCAGACCCCGAAGGGCCCGACGTGCGCGATACTGGGATTGAACCAGTGACCCCTACCGTGTCAAGGTAGTGCTCTCCCGCTGAGCTAATCGCGCCTGGTGTGGCGGTCCTGCAGCAGACCCCGAAGGATCCGACGTGCGCGATACTGGGATTGAACCAGTGACCCCTACCGTGTCAAGGTAGTGCTCTCCCGCTGAGCTAATCGCGCGGGGAGGTCTTCCGGTCGGAACCGGTCGAACCTCTCGGAGGTGGAGACGGGATTTGAACCCGTGTACACGGCTTTGCAGGCCGTTGCCTCG
The DNA here is from genome assembly GCF_040684355.1 of Kitasatospora sp. NPDC091276. Classification (NCBI taxonomy): domain Bacteria; kingdom Bacillati; phylum Actinomycetota; class Actinomycetes; order Kitasatosporales; family Streptomycetaceae; genus Kitasatospora; species Kitasatospora sp. NPDC091276. The sequence continues at coordinate 149,522 of NZ_JBFBFU010000004.1, forward strand.
CCTCTCGGCCACTCCACCAGGCAACACACGAAGAACGATCTTACACTGTTCTCCATCGAGCGGACGACGAGATTCGAACTCGCGACCCTCACCTTGGCAAGGTGATGCTCTACCAACTGAGCCACGTCCGCCTGTCTCCCGGGACCTTCACCGCTTTTCTTCGGCTGCGCTCCCTGGCGACGTGTTGAACTCTAGCGGATTCCCGGGCCAGCTAAAAATCCGTTCCCGCAGCGTGCCGATGGGATGCCCGCCGAGTGCCTCCCCGCCGATCCCTCGGCCCGGCCACCGGCCGCCACCTGCGGCGCTTCCGGACGATCATCCGCAGGCCACCCGGCGCACACCCGCGCGATGCCGAGCAGTGCTCACGCCCCCGCGTCACACCCCCGCGCCGGGCCCGCACCCCCGACCTACACTTCAGGCACCGCCGCCCAGCACCACCGCGCAGGAGAACCGTGTCCGGCCCCACCGAACCCAGCACCCCGCTCGCCCGCTTCGGCGGCCGCCTGGCCACCGGGCTGCGCGACGTCACCTCGGACCCGGCCGCCCTGGACTCCACCGGCTACTGGGCCGTCGCCTACGACTTCGAGGGCCGGCTGACCTGCGCCCGCTTCGACGACGTCCGCCCCGCCCCCGCGCCGCCCTCGGGCGCCGGCTGGCGCGGACCGGGGGCCGGCGACTGGCACAGCTCCCTGGACCGCTCCGCCTACACCGCGGGCGTACGACGCATCCGTGAACACATAGCCGCCGGCGAGGTCTACCAGGCGAACCTCTGCCGCGTGCTGTCCGCACCGCTGCCCGACCCGGCCCGCAGCGACGTCGACGCCCTCACCGGCCTCCTCGCCCACGGCAACCCCGCCCCCTACGCCGGCACCATCCGCCTGCCCGGGCACGGCGTCGAGATCGCCACCGCCTCGCCCGAGCTGTACCTGCGCCGCGCCGGCCGCACCGTCTCCTCCGGCCCGATCAAGGGCACCGGCCGCACCGAGGACGACCTCCTCGACAAGGACCACGCCGAGAACGTGATGATCGTGGACCTGGTCCGCAACGACCTCGGGCAGGTCTGCGCGACCGGCAGCGTCACCGTCCCCGACCTGTGCGCCGTCGAGAAGCACCCCGGCCTGGTCCACCTGGTGTCCACCGTCGAGGGCACCCTGCGCGAGGGCGCCGGCTGGCCCGAGCTGCTCGCCGCCACCTTCCCGCCCGGCTCCGTCACCGGCGCCCCCAAGTCCAGCGCCCTGCGGATCATCGACGCCCTGGAGACGGCCCCGCGCGGCCCGTACTGCGGCGCCGTCGGCTGGGTCGACGCCGACCGCGGCGAGGGCGAACTCGCCGTCGGCATCCGCACCTTCTGGCTCGACCGGACCGACCCCGAGGCGCCCGTGCTGCGCTTCGGCACCGGCGCCGGCATCACCTGGGGCTCCGACCCCGACCGCGAGTGGGCGGAAACCGAACTGAAGGCCGCCCGCCTGGTCGCGATAGCGTCGGGCAGCGACACCGACCCGACGGGCGCATGAACCGCCCCGCCCCCACCTCGTCCTAGGAGCAGCCCTCGATGCAGAACCCGACCACGAGCTGGGTCAACGGGGCGCTCGTCGACTCCGCCGACGCCGCCGTCTCGGTCCTCGACCACGGACTCACCACCGGCGACGGGGTGTTCGAGACCATGAAGGCCACCGACGGCCGGGCCTTCGCGGTCACCCGGCACCTCGACCGGCTCACCCGCTCCGCCCGCGGCCTCGGCCTGCCCGACCCGGACCACGACCTGGTCCGCGAGGCCTGCGCCCAGGTCCTCGCCGCCAACCCGGCCCCGCTCGGCCGCCTGCGGGTGACCTACACCGGCGGCACCTCACCGCTCGGCTCCGAGCGCGGCACCGCAGGCCCCACCCTCGTCGTCGCCCTCGGCGCGATCAACCGCCGCCCCGACGAGACCGCCGCCGCCGTCGTCCCGTGGCGCCGCAACGAGCACAGCGCCGTCGCGGGCCTCAAGACCACCTCGTACGCCGAGAACGTCGTCGCCCTGGCCGCCGCCCACCGCGCCGGCGCCTCGGAGGCCCTGCTCGCCAACACCGCCGGCCTGCTCTGCGAGGGCACCGGCTCCAACGTCTTCGTCGTCCTCGGCGGCCGCCTGCTCACCCCCACCCTCGGCTCCGGCTGCCTGGCCGGCATCACCCGTCAGCTGGTCATCGACTGGTGCGGCGCCGAGGAGGCCGACCTGCCGCTCAGCGCCCTCCGGGACGCCGACGAGGTCTTCCTGACCTCCACCACCCGTGACGTCCAGGCCGTGACCCGGGTGGACGACCGCGAGCTGCCCGGCATCGGCGCCGTCACCGCCAAGGCCATGGCCGTCTTCGCCGAACGCAGCGGCGACGACCTCGACCCGTGATCCCCGAAGCGGCAACCAGGGCATAGGGGCCCGGGCGCGGGGAAGGGACCACCACATGACCACGACGCTGCGCCCCGAGGGCCCGGAGACACCCACCGACGCCGGCGGCCGCACCAGGCGCTGGCAGATCTGCGCCAACGGCCGCCAGGTCGGCGCGCTGCGCACCACCGCCATCCCGCACGGCAGTCAACTCTGGGGCGAGATATCGGAGTTGGAGGTCAGAGAAGGCCGCGGTCGGGGCCGCGGCACGTTCGGCGCGCTGGCCGCGGAGGAGGTGCTGCGCAACTGGGACTGCACCCGGGTGGACGCCAACATCCCCGAGACGTCGCGGATCGCCCGGGGGCTCGCCACCACCCTCGGCTACACCGAGCGGATGCGGAACCTGGCCAAGCGGCTGACCACCGCCCCCGCCCTGCCCGCCGGCATCACCGCCGACCGGATCGAGCCCCCGGAGTTCCAGGACTGGCTCGACCGGGCCGCGCGGGGTTACCTCCGCTCGCTCGTGGAGTCCGGACTCAGCGAGGAGCAGGCCCGCGCCAGGTCCCACCTGGACCACCGGCGCCAGCTCCCGCAGGGCGCCGACAGCCCCGGCGTCGCCCTGCGCCGCCTGCGCGCGGACGGTGAAGCCGAGCCGCTCGGCTCGCTCTGGGTGGACTTCCACCGGCGTGACCTGCCGAACGGCGGGCCGCTCGCCTGGGTGATGACCGTCGAGGTGTCCCCGGCCCACCGGGGCCGGGGACACGGCCGCACGCTGATGCTGCTCGCCGAGCGCGAGTGCCTGGCCGCCGGCGTGCGCGACCTCGGCCTCAACGTGTTCGCCGGGAACGAGGTCGCGATCCGCCTCTACGCCTCGCTCGGCTACCGGGTCACCAACCGCATCTACGGAAAGCCGCTGTGACCCGACATGGCGTCAGGAAGCCGCCGCCGCCTCGATGGCGGCCACGATGCGGTCCCGCAGGCCGTCCTGGCTCTGCCCGCCGTCCAGCCGCTGCCCGCCGATCACGTACGTCGGCGTGCCGGTGACCCCGATCGCCCGGCCCTCGGCCTGGTCGGCGTCCACGGTGAGCATGTGCCGGCCGTCGATCAGCGCGGTGTCGACCTCCTCGACGTCCACCCCGACCGCCCGGGCCACCTCCAGCAGCACCTGCTGCCCGCGGGCGTCCAACTCCTCGACCCGGGCCAGCAGCGCCTCCACGAACGGCCAGCCCAGCCCCTGCGCGAACGCCTCCTCGGCGGCCTCCGCGGCCGCGTAGGCGTGCTTGTGCTTCTCCAGCGGGAAGTGGCGGACCTCGACGGGCAGCGCGTCGCCGTACCGCGCGCGCAGCGCCCGTACGTCGTCCAGCGCGGTGCGGCAGTCCGGACACTGGAGGTCGCACCAGAACTCGAGCCGGGGGAGGGAACCATCGATCATTCCCCCAGTGTTTCACTAGTGGGCGCCCGCTCCGGCCGACGGTGCGCCCCTGCGAAGGCCGACAGGGAGGCAGTGATGACCAGGACGACCGGAAGCGAAGGAGTACTGCCGTGCTGACGGCGGCGATCAGCTTCGCGCTCACGGCGGGCGGGGTGGCCGTGGCCGGCCTGCGGGCCTACCGGCGGCGGTTCCTGTCCGCGACCCGCTGGTTCGCGGTGGCCCTGGTGCCCGCCGGGCTCTACCTGACCGGCCTGTTCCCGGTGGCCCGGACGATCGGCAGCGAGTTCGCCGACTGGGCGACGAGGCTGGTGTTCGACCCCCGGGTCTGGACCGGCATCGTGCTGCTCGGCCTCTCCGCGCTCCTGCTGGTGACGACCCGCTGGGTGGGCCGCCGGGGCGCCGTGGACGCCGCCCCGGACCGCCCGGCGGCCGCCGGTGCCGCGCCCGAGCGCCCGGCGGTGGCGGCCACCCCGCCGAAGAAGCCGGCGACGGGCAAGCCCGCGGCGGGCAAGCGGGACGACGGCCTCGGCGACTTCTCCGACATCGAGGAGATCCTCCGCAAGCGCGGCATCTGAGCGGCATCCGAACGCGGCATCCGAACCCCCGCGGGGGTCGGCGTCAGGCGGAGGGCACGGCCTCCGCCGAGCGCTGCCGTGCCCGGTAGGCGGCGACGTGCAGCCGGTTGCCGCAGGTGCGGCTGTCGCAGTAACGCCGGGAGCGGTTGCGGGAGAGGTCCACGAAGACCCGGGCACAGTCCGGCGCCTCGCACCGGCGCAACCGCTCCCGCTCGCCCGCCATCAGGATGAAGGCCAGCGCCATGCCCAGCTCGGCGGCGAGGTGGTCGCCGAGCGCGGCGTGCGGCGCGAAGTAGTGGATGTGCCAGTCGTGGTGGTCGTGGTTGGTCAGCCGCGGCGTCGTACCGGCGGCCGCGACGATCCGGTTGACCAGTTCGGCGGCCTCGGCGGTGGACTCCGTCCCGAACACCTCGCGCAGCCGGGTGCGCAGCTCGTGCACCTTGCGCAGGTCGTTCTCGGTGAGCGAGTCGATCTCGCTGATCTCCTGGCCGACCACGAAGGCGTCCAGCGCGGCCACGTCCGGCAGCCGCTCGGTGCCGCACACCTCGGGCGCGGTGTTGAGCAGCTCGACGAGGATGCTCAGCGCGCACTCGGTGTCATGGGTGATCAGCACGTTGGGGACTCCTCGCGCAGGGGACTCCGGAACCCCGCGTCCACGGTTACCCCAGACCATACCGGGCCGTGCGGCGGAAGGGCGGCGGGTTCTTTCGAAGGCGTGTACGGATTCCGTCAGAGTGCCGTGAAGCGGACGGCGTCCGGGCGGCCGGTCCCGCGAAGGACCCCCCGAAATGCCGACGGCGCCCGGCAGCGAGGCCGGCCACCCGTATGGATGGCCGGCCTCGTTGCCGGGCGCCTGCGGTGTCGCGGACCCGATCCGGTGGGATCGGGCCGTCCACCGGCCCCGAGGCCGCGTCGCGCGCGGCTGAGTTGCTGCCGTGCCCCCGAGTAGGACGGCAGCGGTGACGGCAGGAGGTACCACCCCGCCGATGGCGGGGCGTGACCGCCTCCGGGCGGGATCAGCTTTCGGCGAGGATGTGGGACAGCTCCCGGTCGAGGTCGAAGTGACGGTGTTCGGTGCCGGGGGGCACCGCGGCGTCCGTCCGCTTGAGAAATGACTCAAGCGCCCGGGCCGGGGCTTCGAGCAGGGCTTCTCCTTCCGGAGAGCTCAGCGCGATGCAGACCACCCCTTGCCCGTGGCTGCGGGACGGCCAGACCCGGACGTCGCCGGTACCGGTCGGTCGGTGCAGCCCCTCCGCGAGGAGATCTCGGGCGAACACCCACTCCACGGTCTCGTCGGCGCCCGTGTGGAACGTGGCGTGCACGGCGTAGGGGTCGGCGGTGTCGTAGCGCAGGCCCGCGGGGACGGGCAGTGAGGACTCGCTGGACACGATGAGGCGCAGGTGCAGCTCGCAGCTGACCGTGGTGTTCATAAGCGCCATGGCCTTTCGCTCAGTGTGCGCTCGGGGAATCGCACGTCGGCGAACGGACCATCCCACCCCCAAGCCCGATGTAAACCCCTCTGTCCCGATTCGGGCGCGAGTCGTACCCCTTACGGCGCATTGCGGAATCATCCCGGAGTGGCCCGGTCGGGCATTACCGGGCCGCTTCTTGGTTAGTTTCCTGGCATGACTGTGCGAAACGACAAGACGGCCAAGAACACGGGATCGGGTGAACCGGTCACGGCGGATGACGCGGCCGGCTCCCGCGCCCCGGCGTTCGTCCGCCGCTCGCGGCCGCTGCACCTCACCTGGCAGGTGGCGATCTTCCTGGCCGGCCTCGCCGTGGTCGTCCTCGGCGTGATCATGCTGCCGCTGCCCGGCCCCGGCTGGGTGGTGATCTTCCTGGGCATGGGGGTCTGGGCCACCGAGTTCGACTGGGCCCGGCTGGTGCTGCGGTGGAGCCGCCGCAAGGTCGCCGAGGCCGCCCACCGCGCCCTGGACCCGCGGGTGCGCCGCCGCAACCTCACCGTCACCGCCATCGGCCTCGCCGCGGTCGTCGGGATCGGCGGCTGGTACTTCGCCCGCTACGGCCTGGACGTCCCCTGGACGGCGGGCGAGAGCTGAGCGGCCCGGGGCCGGGGCTGCCGTGACCAGGGTGTTCGGACCACCCTCCGGGATGCGGTAATGTTTTCCCTGCACCCGGGCGATTAGCTCAGCGGGAGAGCACTTCGTTCACACCGAAGGGGTCACTGGTTCGATCCCAGTATCGCCCACCGGAATGCATTGTGATACGTGAGGCCCAGCCGATTATCGGCTGGGCCTCACGTGTATTTCCGGAATCCATCCGAAGAACCATCCGGAATGCGGCTGAGGCTCAGTCATCTTCCGCGTGGAGCGCGAGTTCTGCGGATGCGCCAGCAGTACCCGGAAGGGACGAGTTGTACGACGACCGCCAAATGGTGCTACAGTTCTTCTCGTTGCCCGGGCGATTAGCTCAGCGGGAGAGCACTTCGTTCACACCGAAGGGGTCACTGGTTCGATCCCAGTATCGCCCACCGGACAGTACGCAGGCCCTGACCAGGAAACCGGTCAGGGCCTGCGGCGCGTTCGGGGCCGGCGCCCGCCGGCCGCGCTACGCCGCCGCCTCGCAGCCGTGTTCGGGCTCCAGCCGGCGGCCGCAGCCGCACCGGGCCGGTCGCAGCGGCCAGGAGGGGTCCACCCGCTCCGGCGTCCCCGACCGGTCGAACCAGTTCTGCAGCCCCCGCGCCTGCGCCGCGTGCCAGACCGCCTGCCGCAGGTGCAGCTCCGCCGCCGTCAGTTCGCCCAGCGCCGCCGGGTAGCGGGCGCCTATCCGCCGGGTCAGCGCCAGCGCCGCCGTCGCGTCCGCCGCCGCGTCGTGCGCCCCGGCCAGCTCCACGCCGTAGTGCGCGCACAGGTCGGTCAGCGTCCGACGGCCCTTGCGGTAGCGGTCCACGTGCTTGTCCAGCACCCGCGGATCCAGCACCACCAGCCCGGCCGTGCCCACCCCGCCGGTCAGCGTCAGCCCGTGATGGCGGCGCAGTTCCCGGTCCAGCAGCGTCAGGTCGTACGGCGCGTTCATCACCACCACCGGGCGCCCGGCCCGCGCCTGGTCCGCCAGCGCGCGGGTGACCTCCGCCACCACCGCGCCGACCGGGCGGCCGTGCGTCCGGGCGTGCTCGTCGGTGATGCCGTGCACCGCCCGGGCGCCGTCCGGGATCGGGACGCCCGGATCGGCGAGCCAGGTGGTGGTCTGCACCGGCCGACCCGGGGCGAGTTGGACGACCAGGGCGGCCGAGACGATCCGATCGGTCTCGACGTCCACGCCGGTGGTCTCGGTGTCGAAGGAGGCGAGTGGGCCGGTGTACCAGTGCTGCTGCATGACTGCCCCTCAGGCGAGCGTTCCGCGCGCCCGGTTGATACCCGGTTCTGACACCCGTTCAACCGTTTGGCGCAAGCCCGACCGGGGATCCTGCCCGTGGGCCCGCCGTTCCGATCCGGACGGGCCCGGAGCAGGGGGAGGCCACGGGGCGATGGCACTGACGCAGCCGCAGCCCGAGGAGGCGGCGGCCGTTCTACGGGGGAACCTGGCGGTCACCGCCTGCATGGAGACGCTGCAGGTCGGCTACCTGCACGCGGTCGCCGCCGCGGCCGGCTGCTCGCTCTCCCAGCCGTTCCCGGACAACGGGATCGACTGGCAGGTCAGCCACGGCTCCCGGGCGCACGAGGTGGACGACGAGGTCACCATCAAGATCCAGCTGAAGGCCACCCAGCAGATCGCGGCCGATCCGACCGGGCCGTTCTTCAGCTTCACCCTCGACAACGACCACCTGCGCAAGCTCGCCCGGGCGAGGGTCGCCGTGCCGCGCATCCTGGTCGTGATGCTGCTGCCGCGGCGGGTCGACCGCTGGCTGCACGCCCGCCCGGACGCGCTGGAACTGCGGCACTGCTGTTACTGGGTCAACCTGGCCGGCCACCCGGTCACCGGACAGCGGCGCACCAACGTGCGGGTCCCCACCGGCAAGGTCTTCGACGACCGCGCGCTCTGCGACATCATGGCCCGGGTCGGCGCGGGTGGCAGCCCGTGACCGCCCGCCCCGGTCCCGGCCCCCGGCAGCGAGGAGCAGCACCCATGACACCGCCGCACGCACCCGGCGAGCCGGTCCAGGCCCTGCCCGACCCCGCCGCCGTCGACCCGGCGGTGCTCGCCACCCTGCTCGCCCGGCACGGCTGGGTCCGGCGAGGCGGCCCCGCCGCCCGCTACGGCCGCTGGACGCCGCCCGACGACGAGTCCGGCACCAGCGTCCTCGTCCCCGCCGGTGGCGGCTTCGACGACGCCGTCGACCTCCTCGCCGACGCCGTCACCGCGCTGTCCCGCTCCTCCACCCCGTCCGCCCGAGCCATCCTGCTCGCACTGGCCGTCCCCGGCGACGAACTGCGTTGGCACCGGGAGCCGGCCGGTCCCGCCGAGGCCGCCACCTGGGACGACGCCGAGCGGCTCCAGCGGGCGGCCCGCGCGATGCTCGCCGCCGGGGCCAAGGCCGGCCGGGCCACGGCCGCCTACTTCGGCGCCCGGCTGGACGCGCACGCCGGGGACTTCCTGGACCGAGTCCTGGTCGTCGAGCAGGGCGCCGCCCTCACCGCCTACACCCCCGCGCCCGAGGGCCGGGCCGCCGTCACCACCCTGGTCCGCGCCCTGGAGGCACTGCGCGACGCCGTCGACTACCGCCGGGTCAGCGGGGGGCCCGAGGCCTTCGAGAACGCCGTCCAGGCCGGAGTCAGCCGGGAACTCGTCCAGTCCGTGGAGGACCTGGTCCGCGGCGCGACGGCGGCCCGGTTGACCGTCGCCTGGTCCGCCGCCGCGGGGACCCCGGGCGGCTTCGGGGACCGCCGGGTCGTCCTCGACTTCTCGCCCGGCGACCTGCCCGCCCTGACCGAGGCCGCCGAACTGCTCGAACGGATCGAGCCCGCCGTCGCCGTCACCGTCGTCGGCGTGGTCGTCCGGCTCAAGCGCGCCGACCCGGCCGGACCGGGCGCGGTGCGGCTGCGCGTCCTCGGCGGCGCCGAAGTCCGCGAACTCAAGCTCCGCCTGCCCGACCCCGACTACCGGCTCGCCGCCGAGGCCCACCTCGCGGGCCTGCCGGTCCGGGTCGCCGGCCGGCTGGAGAGCCGCGGCGGCTTCCGCCGGCTCACCCGGCCGCAGGGGCTGGAACTGTGCGGCTGGGAGGACGCCGACCGCGAGCGGCTGCTGAAGTCCCTCGGGGAGGGACTCGGCGAGGAACTCGGCGAAGAGCTCGACGGAGGCCTCGGGGAAGGGGGAGAGGGGGCGTAGGTGCGCGGCCGGGTCGGCGCGCTCGGTACCATCGTCACGCGCAGCGCAGTGTTGCGTCCTCTGAATCCAGCACGTCAGGAGAGACCGGTGACGGACGTCCGGGTAATCATCAACCGCGAACCCGATCGGGAAGAGCGCGTGGTGACCACGGGCACTACGGCCGCCGAGCTCTTCGCCGACGACCGCTCGATCATCGCCGCCCGCGTCGGCGGCCAGCTCAAGGACCTCGCGTACGCCGTCCAGGACGGCGACGAGGTCGAGCCGGTCGCGATCGGCAGCAAGGACGGCCTGGACATCCTGCGCCACTCCACCGCGCACGTCATGGCGCAGGCCGTGCAGCAGCTCTACCCCGAGGCCAAGCTCGGCATCGGCCCGCCGGTCAAGGACGGCTTCTACTACGACTTCGACGTCGAGAAGCCCTTCCACCCCGATGACCTCAAGGCCATCGAGAAGCGGATGCAGGAGATCATCAAGCGCGGGCAGAAGTTCTCCCGCCGCGTGGTCACCGACGAGTCCGCCCGCGAGGAGCTGGCCGCCGAGCCGTACAAGCTGGAGCTGATCGGCCTCAAGGGCTCCGCCGCCACCGCCGGCGAGGGCGCCGACGTCGAGGTCGGCGCCGGCGAGCTCACCATCTACGACAACCTGGACGCCAAGACCGGCGAGCAGTGCTGGGGCGACCTCTGCCGCGGCCCGCACCTGCCCAGCACCCGGTACATCCCGGCGTTCAAGCTGATGCGCAACGCGGCCGCCTACTGGCGCGGCAGCGAGAAGAACCCGATGCTGCAGCGCATCTACGGGACCGCCTGGCCCACCAAGGACGAGCTCAAGGCCCACCTCGACTTCCTGGTCGAGGCCGAGAAGCGCGACCACCGCAAGCTCGGCAACGAGCTCGACCTCTTCTCCATCCCCGAGGAGATCGGCTCCGGCCTCGCCGTCTTCCACCCCAAGGGCGGCATCATCCGCCGGGCGATGGAGGACTACTCGCGCAAGCGGCACGAGGAGGAGGGCTACGAGTTCGTCTACACCCCGCACGCCACCAAGGGGAAGCTCTTCGAGAAGAGCGGCCACCTCGACTGGTACGCGGACGGTATGTACCCGCCCATGCAGCTCGACGAGGGCGTGGACTACTACCTCAAGCCGATGAACTGCCCGATGCACAACCTGATCTTCGACGCGCGCGGCCGCTCGTACCGTGAACTGCCGCTGCGCCTCTTCGAGTTCGGGACGGTGTACCGCTACGAGAAGTCCGGTGTGGTGCACGGCCTGACCCGCGCCCGCGGCTTCACGCAGGACGACGCGCACATCTACTGCACCCGCGAGCAGATGGCGGAGGAGCTCGACTCGACGCTGACCTTCGTGCTCAACCTGCTCCGCGACTACGGTCTGACCGACTTCTACCTGGAGCTGTCGACCAAGGACCCGGTCAAGTACGTCGGCTCGGACGAGACCTGGGAGGAGGCCACCGCCGTCCTCGCCAGCGTGGCCGAGAAGCAGGGGCTGCCGCTGGTGCCGGACCCGGGCGGCGCGGCCTTCTACGGCCCGAAGATCTCGGTCCAGGCGCGCGACGCGATCGGCCGGACCTGGCAGATGTCGACGATCCAGCTCGACTTCAACCTCCCCGAGCGTTTCGATCTCGAGTACACGGCGGCGGACGGCTCGCGCCAGCGGCCGGTCATGATCCACCGCGCGCTGTTCGGCAGCATCGAGCGGTTCTTCGCGGTGCTGCTGGAGCACTACGCCGGCGCCATGCCGCCGTGGTTGGCCCCGGTCACCGTGACGGGCATCCCGATCACCGACGAGCACGTGCCGTACCTGCTGGAGGTCGCGGCCGGGCTGAAGAAGCACGGGATCCGGGTCGAGGTGGACACCTCGGACGACCGCATGCAGAAGAAGATCAGGAACGCTCAGAAGAGCAAGGTTCCGTACATGCTGATCGCCGGCAACGACGACGTCGAGGCGGGCGCGGTGTCCTTCCGGTACCGCAACGGCGAGCAGAAGAACGGCGTGCCGGTGGCGGACGCCGTCGCCGAGATCGTGGACGCGGTGAGGAACCGCGTCCAGGTGTGACGCCTTCGGACCACCACGCGCGGGGCGGGCTCTCGATGAGTCCGCCCCGCGCGGCTTTGCAAGCAGCGTTGGGCGAATATGCTGATCAGCATGACGACTGAGCCGGAACTGCAGCGGGGCGTCGGGGAGCCGGACGGCTTCCGCCGCCTGTGGACCCCCCATCGGATGGCCTACATCCAGGGTGAGAACAAGCCCACCGGTCCGGCTCCGGACGACGGTTGTCCGTTCTGCTCGATCCCCGCGCTGAGCGACGAGGACGGGCTGGTCATCGCCCGGGGCGGCGCCGTGTTCGCGGTGCTGAACCTGTACCCGTACAACGGCGGCCACTTGATGGTGGTCCCGTACCGGCACGTCGCGGACTACACCGACCTGGACGAGGCGGAGACGGCCGAGCTGGCCGACTTCACCAAGCGGGCGATGACGGCGCTGCGGGCGGCCTCGGGGGCGCACGGGTTCAACATCGGGATGAACCAGGGCGCGGCGGCCGGTGCCGGGATCGCGGCGCACCTGCACCAGCACGTGGTGCCGCGCTGGGGCGGGGACACCAACTTCATGCCGGTGGTCGGCCACACCAAGGTGCTGCCGCAACTGCTGGCGGACACCCGGAAGATGCTGGCCGAGGCCTGGCCGCAGGACTGATCGGGAACGCCGGAGGGGCCCGTCACCGCTGAGTCGGTGGCGGGCCCCTCCGGCGTGCGCGGGCCGTGGTCACTCGAACTGGTCGACCTTGTACGGGCGGGTGCCCTGGGCCTCGGACTTGATGATCGAGGCGCGGTTCTTGAAGCGGTCGGTGTCCAGGTCGTGCTCCTCCAGGAACTCCAGGGTGGCGGCGTGCACGGCGCCGAGGACCGGGACGGAGGCGTTGAGCGCGTTGTCGGTCATGAACCGGCTGCCCCACGGCGGGCTCGCCCAGGCGTGCCGGAAGCCGAACGGCTCGGGCAGGCCCAGGCCGCCGCCGAGCCAGGAGAGCAGCCCGGGGGCGCGGGTGAGCGGCGCGCGCAGGGCCTGGCGGACCACCTCGTCGTTGTCGATCAGGGGGAGCTTGACGGTGCGCTCCTCCCAGAACTTGCCGGTCTTCTGGACGGTCTTCTCCTTGGCCGAGGGCTTGTCGGAGAAGACGCCGTTGACCGGGCCGAGCGCGTAGCCGGCGACGGTGACGGTGAGGGTGTTGGCGAGCAGGGTGACGGTGACGGTGAAGGTGATGATCAGCTTGCCGTCGAAGGTGATGAACTGGGTGGCGAGGTAGTGCCGGGGGCCGCCGCCGGCGAAGGTCTGCTTGTCGGCGATGGTCTGGAGGGCGAAGTCGCGCATCCGGTCGCCGTCCATGTCGGCGTTGCCGGGGCGGGAGATCTCGTCGGCGTTCTCGCCGATTTCGAGGACCGCCCACTGCTTGACCGTGATGTTGGTCATCCCGCTGTTGGCGACCTCGCTGACGGCGAGCCCCTTGAGGTGCGAGGAGATCTTCCGGACGAGGTCCCAGGGGTGGAAGGCGCGGAAGTCGGAGTGGCCCGCGGCGGGGCGCATCACGTCGACCAGGCGCCATTCGCCCCAGCGCTTGCCGACGCCGAGGATGCCCTTGGGGCCGGCGTAGTGCTGGACGTTGGTCTCCTGCTCGGCCTCCATGCGGGCGAGCTTGTCGCGCAGGTCGACGGCCTTCTTGTCGAGGTCGTCGCGGGGGACGGCCTTGGAGACGGTGGCGGCGACGGAGCTGCCCTCGGCGAGGGCGAGCCAGCGCTCGCGGAGCTCCTTGGTGGAGCGCAGCACGATGCGCCGGGCGAGGATCCCGCCGATGATGGGCGGGATCATGGCGACGCGCAGGTAGACGCCGAGCGGGCCGTGGGCGGGGGGCTTGACGAGGAACAGGACGGAGACCACGGCTGCGGCCAGGAGCGCGAGGGCGCCGTAGAGCTCGTCCTGGAGGGCCTTGCCCTTCATGAGGTAGATGCGCAGGTAGAACGCACCGATCCAGATCAGGGTGCCGGGCAGGGCGAGCAGGCCGAAGAGCACGGTGACCACGGTGAGCTTGCGGTCCCGCGCGGCCCGCAACTCCTGTGCGGCCAGGCAGTGTTCGACGATCTGGCGGGTGTCGGTGCCGAACGAGGGCACGATCGGCTTGCGCCCGGCACCGACGGTGCGGGAGATGACGGCGGCGCTGAACGCCTCGCCGAGGTTCGCCTCGAAGAGCTTGAAGCGGGGCTTCTTGTGGGTCGCGGCGGTGACCTTGCCGACGAAGTCCTCGATCTTGCCGTCGCGGTACGCGACCGAGGAGAGCGCCGGGGTGACTCCGGTTTGCGGCCCGGCGTCGGTGCGGGGTATCTGCGCACCCGGAGTCATGTCGAGTGTGGTCACGGTGGCGTCCCCTCCTCCCCTTGTCAGCGGCAGGTTATCGTGCCGCGGTGTCGCCGCGCGCATGATCGTCTGAAGTGCCGTCGCGATCGGGCCGCGCCTGGGCTTGAGAGGCATGATGCCCAGCTTCGGGCTGGTCGATACCCGGTCGGCGGCGGTCGTCGGGGTGGTGCAGGATGGCCGTGACGGCCAGGAAGGGAGCCCGGGCGATGGATCCGGTGTTGGTGTTCGACGGGGACTGTTCGTTCTGTTCGTCCTGCGTGCGGTGGGCGGAGCGCTATCTGCGGCAGACGCTGGCCTCGGGGGGCTGGGACGCGGTGCCGTTCCAGTTCGAGGACCTGGCGGCGCTGGACGCGCGCGCGGGCGGGCTGGGCGAGGTGACCGCGGAGCGGGCGGAGCGCGAGGTGCTGTGGGTGACGCCGACGGGCCGGGTGTACGGGGGTGCGCAGGCGGTGGCGCGGCTGCTGATGCGTTCGGGCGGGGCGTGGGCGTACCTGGGGGCGGTGCTGGCGTCGGCGCCGGTGCGGCCGGTGGCGGGCCTGGCGTACCGCTGGGTGGCGCGCAACCGGCACCGGATGCCGGGGGGTACGGCGGCGTGCGCGCTGCCGCGGCGGTAGGGCGCTCAGTCGGTGTAGCGGGTGGCCAGGGCGGTCGGCATGGGTTCGTGGCGCAGGTAGGCGCGGGAGAACTCGGCGGTGCCGTGGGTGAGTGAGCGCAGGTCGACCGGGTAGCGGACGAGTTCGAGTTCGGGGACCTCGGCGCGCAGCAGGGTCAGGCCGGGGCCGCCGGTCTCGGTGCCGAGGACGCGGCCGCGGCGGGCGGAGAGGTCGCCGAGGACGGCGCCGAGGTAGTCGTCGGGCAGCAGGACGGTGACGGCGGCGACGGGTTCGAGCAGCCGGATGACGGCGTGCTCGGCGGCGTCGCGCAGGGCGAGGGCGGCGGCGGCCTGGAAGGACGCGTCGGAGGAGTCCACGGAGTGGGCCTTGCCGTCGGTGAGGGTGACCCGGACGTCGACGAGCGGGTGGCCGGTGGCGACGCCCTTGGCGAGCTGGGCGCGCAGGCCCTTCTCGACGGAGGGGATGAAGTGCTTGGGGACGGCGCCGCCGACGACGTGCTCCTGGAACTCGAAGCCGGAGCCGGCCGGGAGGGGTTCGACCTCCAGGTCGCAGATGGCGTACTGGCCGTGGCCGCCGGACTGCTTGACGAGCCGGCCGTGGCCGACGGCGGCGGTGCCGAAGGTCTCGCGGAGGGCGACCTGGGGTTCGACGGTGTCGACGTGGACGCCGTGCCGGGTGCGCAGGCGGTCGAGGACGACCTCGGCGTGGGCCTCGCCGGTGCACCAGAGGACGAGCTGGTGGGTGTCGGGGTTCTGTTCGAGGCGTAGGGCCGGGTCCTCGGCGGTGAGGCGGGTGAGGGCCTGGGAGAGCTTGTCGTCGTCGGCCTTGCTGTGGGCTTCGACGGCGATCGGGAGCAGGGGCTCGGGGAGGGTCCAGCCGTCGAGGTCGACGGGGTGGCCGGGGTCGTGGACGGTGTCGCCGGCGCGGGCGGTGGTGAGCTTGGCGATGCAGACGAGGTCGCCGGCGACGGCGTGCGGGACGGGCCGCTGGAGCTTGCCGAAGGGGCTGCTGAGGGCGGTGACGCGTTCGTCGCCGTTCTGGTCGGCGCTGTGGGCGGGGCCGGCGAGGTGGATGCGGGTGTCGGGGCGCAGGGTGCCGGCGTACAGGCGCAGCAGGCTGATCCGGCCGACGTAGGTGTCGCCGGTGACGCGGACGACCTGGGCGGCGAGCGGGGCGTCGGGGTCGCAGTCGGGGGCGGGGCGGGTGCGTTCGCCGGGGTCGGGGAAGGTGTGGACGATCAGGTCGAGGAGTTCGGTGGCGCCGAGGCCGTTCTCGCTGGTGGGGACGGCGGGGTGGAGGGCGCAGCTGAGGACTTCGCGGCGCAGGCCGGCTTCGAGGGCGTCGGTGTCGAGGGTGTCGCCGGAGAGGTAGCGCTCCATGAGCGTGTCGTCCTGGCCGGAGATGGCCTCGACGAGGCTGTCGTGGGCCGGCCCGGTGTCGGGCAGCGGGGCGGCCCGGCCGTAGGTGTCGCCGGTGAGCAGGTCGACGCTGCCGTCGGGGCGGCCGTCGTGGAGGACGGGCAGGAAGAGCGGGCGGAGGGTGTCGGGGCCCAGGTCGAAGGCGTCGTGGCAGGCGGTGAGGATGTCGTCGAAGCCGGTGCGGGCGAGGTCGAGTTTGGCGACGGCGATGGCGCGCGGGATGCCTTCGGCGGCGCACTCGCGCCAGAGTGCGCGGGTGGGGGCGGTGACGGGGTCGGTGGCGGAGACGACGAAGACGGCGGCGTCGGCGGCGTGCAGGGCGGCGCGCAGGTCGGCGGTGAAGTCGGGGTGGCCGGGCGGGTCGATCAGGTTGATCTTGACGCCCTTCCATTCGAGTGGGAGCAGCGAGAGCTGGACGGAGCGCTGCTGGTGGTGCTCGATGTCCTCGTGGTCGGAGACGGTGGTGCCGTCGGTGACGCGACCGGCCCGGCCGGTGGCGCCGGCGGCGAGGGCGAGGGATTCGGCGAGCGTGGTCTTGCCCACACCGCTGGAGCCGATGAGGACGACGTTGCGCAGGTCCCGGGGGGCGGTGACGGCGGGTGCCTGGGCGGCTCGTGCCGTGCTGCGGTCGGGCATCGGGGTCTCCTCCCGTCGCGCCGGGGCTGTCCTTCGAAAGTGTAGGTGCGGGTGCTGCGGCGGCGCGTGTCGTACGGGTGGGCGGTGACCGTCCGTGTGTGGGACGTGGCCGGGGTGTCGTCGGGCGGTGCGTGCGACGGAGCGTGCCTCCGGCCTGGCTACGATGGGTGGGCCGGACGGGCTGATCCGTCCGGCCGTCTGCCGCGCGTGTTGCGCCAGGCGGGTACCAGGGAGATCGGAGCGGTCGGGAAGGCCATGCTCAACAAATACGCGCGTGCCTTCTTCACACGTGTTCTGACCCCGTTCGCCGCGTTCCTGATCCGGCTGGGCGTGAGCCCGGACGCCGTGACGCTGATCGGTACGGCCGGTTCGGTGGCCGGTGCGCTGGTGTTCTTCCCCCGCGGGGAGTTCTTCTGGGGCACCATCACGATCACGCTGTTCATCTTCTCGGACCTGGTGGACGGGAACATGGCCCGCCAGCTGGGCCGGAGCACCAGGTGGGGGGCGTTCCTGGACTCCACGCTGGACCGGGTCGCGGATGCGGCGATCTTCGGTGGTCTGGCGATGTGGTACGCGGGCAAGGGTGACGACAACCTGCTGTGCGCGGTGGCGATCTGCTGCCTGGCGAGCGGGCTGGTGGTGTCGTACACCAAGGCGCGGGCGCAGAGCCAGGGACTGCCGTGCGACGTGTCGGGGCTGGTGGAGCGGGCCGAGCGGCTGGTGGCCAGCCTGGTGGCGGCCGGGGTCGCGGGTCTGCACAAGTTCGGGGTGCCGTACGTGGAGTGGCTGCTGCCGGTGGCGCTGTGGCTGGTGGCGGTGGGCAGTCTGGTGACGGTGTTCCAGCGCATGCTGACCGTGCGCCGGGAGGCGTTCGAGGCCGACCGAGCGGCGGCCGGGAGCTGATGGGGGGCGTCCTGCGGTGACGGACCGACTGGTGTACTGGGCGTACGCGCTGGGCTGGGCGGTGCTGAAGCACCTGCCGGAGCGGGTGGCGCGGGGCCTGTTCGACCGACTGGCGGACTACGCCTGGCGCCGGCGGGGCAAGCGGGTGCTCCAGTTGGAGGCGAACCTGCGCCGGGTCCGTCCGGGACTGGACGAGGCGGGCCTGCGGGCGCTGTCCCGGGTCGGGATGCGCTCGTACCTGCGGTACTGGATGGAGTCGTTCCGGCTGCCGGTCTGGAGCAGGGAGCGGGTGGCCCGGGACGTCCGGTCGGAGGGTCTGGAGAACCTGCGCGCGCCGATCGAGGCCGGTCGGGGCGCGGTGATCGCGCTGCCGCACATGGGCAACTGGGACCTGGCGGGCACCTGGGTGGCGCAGCTGGGCTTCCCGTTCACCACGGTCGCGGAGCGGTTGAAGCCGGAGCGGCTGTTCGACCGGTTCGTGGAGTTCCGGGAGGGCCAGGGCATGGAGGTCCTGGCGTTGACCGGGGGCGGGGCGAACGTGATCGGCACGCTGGCGCGGCGGCTGCGCGAGGGCCGGCTGGTCTGCCTGGTGGGGGACCGGGACCTCTCGGAGGCGGGCGTGGAGGTGTCGTTCTTCGGGGAGGCGACCCGGATGCCGGCCGGTCCGGCGGCGCTGTGCCAGCGCACCGGGGCGGCGCTGCTGCCGGTGACGCTCTGGTACGACGGCCCGGTGATGCGGGCGCGGATCCACCCCGAGGTGCCGGTGCCGCAGGAGGGCGACCGCAAGGAGCGGACGCAGGTGATGACGCAGGCGCTGGCGCGGGTGTGGGAGGAGGCGATCCGCGAGCACCCCGAGGACTGGCACATGCTGCAGCGGTTCTGGCTGGCCGACCTCCCGGTCCGTGAGACGGTGGAGGAGGCGGCCGCGCCGCACTCCGAGGCGGCCCGGGCGGCCGCGCCGGAGCCGGCCGGCGAGCCGGCGGCCGAGGCCTCCGGGTCCTGATCCCGGCCAGCAGGAGTACCCGAAGGAGCATGAGGAACCCGTGAAGATCGGCATCGTCTGCCCGTACGACTGGGACGTCCCCGGTGGGGTGCAGTTCCACATCCGGGACCTGGCCGAGCACCTGATCGGTCTGGGCCACGAGGTCTCGGTGCTGTCGCCGGCCGAGGACGAGGAGGCGCTGCCGCCGTACGTGGTCGGCGCCGGGCGGGCGGTGGCGGTGCCGTACAACGGGTCGGTGGCGCGGCTGAGCTTCGGCGTCCTGTCGGCGGCGCGGACGCGGCGGTGGTTGCACGAGGGCCGGTTCGACATCCTGCACGTGCACGAGCCGGCCGCGCCGAGCGTGTCGATGCTGGCCGCCTGGTCGGCGTCCGGGCCGATGGTGGGGACGTTCCACACCTCCAACCCGCGCTCGCGGGCGATGATCGCGGCCTCGCCGATCCTGCAGCCCGGCCTGGAGAAGATGCGGGCCCGGATCGCGGTGTCGGAGTACGCCCGGCGGACGCTGGTGGAGCACCTGGGCGGCGACGCGGTGGTGATCCCGAACGGCGTGGACGTCGGCTTCTTCGCGGACGCCGAGCCGGATGAGCGCTGGTGCGGCGGTGCGGCGGCCGGCGAGCCGGGCACGATCGGCTTCGTCGGCCGCATCAACGAGCCGCGCAAGGGCCTGCCGACGCTGCTGGCGGCGCTGCCGAAGATCCTGGCCGAGCGGCCGGGCGTGCGGCTGCTGGTGGCGGGCAAGGGGGACGAGGAGGAGGCCGTCGCCGGCCTGGCGCCGGAGGTCCGCCGTCAGGTGGAGTTCCTCGGCATGGTGAGCGACCGCGACAAGGCCCGGCTGCTGCGCAGCGTGGACCTGTACGTGGCGCCGAACACCGGTGGCGAGAGCTTCGGGATCATCCTGGTCGAGGCGATGTCGGCGGGCGCCCCGGTGCTGGCCAGTGACCTGGACGCGTTCAAGCAGGTGCTGGACGGCGGGGAGGCGGGCGAGCTGTTCCCGGTGGAGGACGCGGACGCGCTGGCCGCTGCGGCGCTGCGGCTGCTGGGCGATCCGGGGCGGCTGGGGGAGCTGAGCAAGGCCGCCTCGCGGTACGTGCGGCGGTTCGACTGGTCGACGGTCGGCGCGGACATCCTGGCGGTGTACGAGACGGTGGCGGCGGGGGCCGCGGCGGTGGTCGAGGAGGACGTGCGCGGCGGCCGGCGCGGCCGGTTCGGGCTGGCCCGGGACTGAGCCCGGCGGGCCCGGGACTTTTCCGGGGTGTCGGCGGCGTTAGGGTCGGTCGACCGTATTCGGGCACGACGCATGGGGGCACCGATGCCGCAGATCTCCGTCGACTACTCGCCGAGCCTGGCCGGCTCCTTCGACCGCCGGGCGCTGGGCGTGGCGATCAACCGGCTCGCGGTGGGGACGATCGACGCGAAGCCGGAGGCGTGCAAGACGCTGTTCCGGCAGAACGACGACTTCGTGGTGGGGGAGGGCGAGGGGGCCGCCGCGCAGGTGTACGTCGAGTTCCAGATCTTCCCGGGCCGTACGCCGGAGGCGAAGGCGGCGCTCAGCGAGGGCGTGCTGGCGCTGCTGGCGGAGCACGTCGCGCCGGCTCCGGGCACCCGGCTGCACACCGCGGTGAACGTCTCCGACATCGACCGCGGGTCCTACCGGAGCGCGAGCGCGGAGGGCTGAGCCGGTGACACCCGGTAGCGTTGCGCCCCGTGACTACCTGGATCTGGGCCGGCGTGGCCGTGGTGCTCTTCGGCATGTACCTGAGTTGGACGGCCGGTCGGTTGGACCGGCTGCACGCCAGGATCGACGCCGCGCGGGCCGCGTTGGACGCGCAGCTGGTCCGCCGGGCCTCGGTGGCGATGGAGCTGGCCACGTCCTCGCTGCTGGACCCGGCGGCCTCGCTGCTGCTGCTGGACGCGGCGCACGCGGCCCGGCAGGCCGAGGACGACCAGCGTGAGGTGGCGGAGAGCCAGCTGAGCCTGGCGCTGCGGGCGGTGTTCGCCGAGCCGGAGCAGGTGGCGGCGCTGGTGGCGGAGCCGGGCGGCGGGGACGCGGTGCGCGACCTGACGGCGGCGGTGCGCCGGGCGCCGATGGCGCGCCGGTTCCACAACGACGCGGTGCGGGCGGCCCGGGCGGTGCGCGAGCACCGTCTGGTGCGGTACTTCCGGCTGGCGGGGAAGGCCCCGTTCCCGCTGGCGTTCGAGATGGACGATGCCCCGCCGCCCGCGCTCACGCCCGAAGGGGCACCCGCCTAGGCTGTGCTCGGATACGGCCCGTTTGTCGCATCCCGTCGTCCGGGCTGGACTTGGTGGCGCATGGTTGCGTCACCCGTTCCGCCTACCATAGGGCGATAGCACTGGTTCATCTTCGAGTGAGGTCTCACGTGTCCACCACCCCCACCACCGCAGACCAGCCGCAGATCGGTACCGCCCGGGTGAAGCGCGGCATGGCCGAGCAGCTCAAGGGCGGTGTGATCATGGACGTGGTCAACGCCGAGCAGGCCAAGATCGCCGAGGACGCCGGCGCGGTGGCCGTCATGGCGCTGGAGCGGGTTCCGGCCGACATCCGCAAGGACGGCGGCGTGGCCCGGATGTCCGACCCGAACATGATCGAGGAGATCATCGAGGCGGTCTCCATCCCGGTGATGGCCAAGTCGCGGATCGGTCACTTCGTCGAGGCCCAGGTCCTCCAGTCGCTCGGCGTCGACTACATCGACGAGTCCGAGGTGCTGACCCCGGCCGACGAGGTCAACCACTCCGACAAGTGGGCCTTCACCACCCCCTTCGTCTGTGGCGCCACCAACCTGGGCGAGGCCCTGCGCCGCATCGCCGAGGGCGCGGCCATGATCCGCTCGAAGGGCGAGGCCGGCACCGGCAACGTCGTCGAGGCCGTCCGCCACCTGCGCCAGATCAAGAACGAGATCGCCAAGCTGCGCGGCTTCGACAACAACGAGCTGTACGCCGCCGCCAAGGAGCTGCGCGCCCCGTACGAGCTCGTCAAGGAGGTCGCCGAGCTCGGCAAGCTGCCGGTCGTGCTGTTCTCCGCCGGTGGCGTGGCCACCCCGGCCGACGCCGCGCTGATGCGCCAGCTCGGCGCCGAGGGCGTCTTCGTCGGTTCGGGCATCTTCAAGTCGGGCGACCCGGCCAAGCGCGCCGCCGCCATCGTGAAGGCCACCACCTTCTTCGACGACCCGAAGATCATCGCGGACGCCTCCCGCAACCTCGGCGAGGCCATGGTCGGCATCAACTGCGACACCCTGCCGGAGACCGAGCGCTACGCCAACCGCGGCTGGTAGTCGCCCCCTGTGCCGGCCCGTCGCAGCGCCTCGGCGCGCGGCGGGCCGCGTCACGTACATCCGTAGAACGATCTAACGAGGTTGAAGACCGTGAGCACTCCAGTCATCGGCGTCCTCGCCCTCCAGGGTGACGTCCGCGAGCACCTGGTCGCGCTGGCCGAGGCCGACGCGCTCGCCCGCCCGGTGCGCCGTGCCGAGGAGCTGGCCGAGGTCGACGCGCTGGTGATCCCCGGCGGGGAGTCCACCACCATGTCCAAGCTGGCGCTGCTGTTCGGCGTGATGGACCCGCTGCGCGAGCGGGTCGCCGCCGGGATGCCGGTGTACGGCACCTGCGCGGGAATGATCATGTTGGCCGACAAGATCCTGGACGGCCGGGACGACCAGGAGACCGTCGGCGGCATCGACATGACCGTGCGCCGCAACGCCTTCGGCCGCCAGAACGAGTCCTTCGAGTCCGGTGTCGCCTTCGAGGGCCTGGGCGACGCGCCGGTGCACGGCGTCTTCATCCGGGCCCCCTGGGTCGAGGGCGTCGGCGCGGGTGTCGAGGTGCTGGCCGAGCTGCCCGCCGCGGACGGTCCGGAGAGCCGGATCGTGGCCGTGCGCCAGGGCAACCTGCTGGCGACCTCCTTCCACCCGGAGCTCACCGGCGACCACCGCGTGCACGCCTACTTCGTCGCGATGGTCGAGGAGCACCTGGGGCGGCGCTGACCGTGTGCGCCTTTCCGGTGACGACACCGGTAAGATCTCATCTGTTTCATTTCCCTTTGGCGACGTAAAGGAGCTGGCGAATGTCCGGCCACTCTAAGTGGGCTACCACCAAGCACAAGAAGGCCGTGATCGACGCCAAGCGCGGCAAGCTCTTCGCCAAGATGATCAAGAACATCGAGGTGGCGGCGCGCACCGGCGGTCCCGACCCGGCCGGCAACCCGACCCTCTACGACGCCATCCAGAAGGCGAAGAAGAGCTCGGTCCCGATCGACAACATCAACCGCGCCGTCAAGCGCGGTGGCGGCCTGGAGGCCGGCGGCGCCGACTACCAGACCATCATGTACGAGGGCTACGGCCCGAACGGCGTCGCCGTCCTGATCGAGTGCCTCACCGACAACCGCAACCGCGCCGCCTCCGACGTGCGCGTCGCGATGACCCGCAACGGCGGCTCGATGGCCGACCCGGGCTCGGTGTCGTACCTGTTCACCCGCAAGGGCGTCGTGATCGTCCCCAAGGCTGACGGCGTGGACGAGGACAAGCTCTTCGAGGTCGTCCTCGACCAGGAGCCCGAGGAGATCAACGACCTCGGCGACTCGTTCGAGATCGTCTCCGAGGCCGCCAAGATGGTCGCCGTGCGCACCGCGCTGGTGGACGCCGGCGTCGACTACGACTCGGCCGAGGCCAACTTCCTCCCGAGCATGCAGGTCGAGCTGGACGTCGACGGCGCCCGCAAGATCCTCAAGCTGATCGACGTGCTGGAGGACAGCGACGACGTGCAGAACGTCTTCGCCAACTTCGACATCTCCGACGAGGTCGGTGCGCAGCTCGACGCCGAGTGATCGTTCTCACTCCCCGGCCCGGCGGTCTTCCGACCGCCGGGCCGGTGTCTTTGCGGGCGCTGTCGGACCCGGACGGTAGCCTTCGCAGGTCGCCCGCCGTGGGCCGGAGGGCGGGCCCGGGCCGGAGCGCCCGGAGGCGGGCGGCGACCAACGAGAGGCGGGGCTGTGGTACGGGTACTGGGCGTGGACCCGGGGCTGACCAGGTGCGGGATCGGCGTGGTCGAGGGTGCGCCGGGGCGGCCGCTGCGGATGGTCGGGGTCGGCGTGGTGCGCACCCCCGCCGAGGACGAGATCGGGCGGCGGCTGCTGCTGGTGGAGCAGGGCATGGAGGCCTGGCTCGACGAGCACGAGCCGGAGCTGGTCGCCGTCGAGCGGGTGTTCGCCCAGCACAACGTCCGGACGGTGATGGGCACCGCCCAGGCCAGCGCGGTCGCGATGCTCTGCGCCACCCGGCGCGGCATCCCGGTCACCCTGCACACCCCGAGCGAGGTCAAGGCCGCCGTCACCGGTTCCGGCCGGGCCGACAAGGCGCAGGTCACGGCCATGGTGCAGCGCCTGCTGCGGCTGGACGCCCCGCCCAAGCCCGCCGACGCCGCCGACGCGCTGGCGCTGGCCATCTGCCACATCTGGCGCGGCGGGGCGGTCAACCGCCTGGAGGCCGCGGTACGGGCGGCCCGCGCCACCCCCCTGAAAGGAAGCAGCCGGTGATCGCCTTCGTGCAAGGGCCCGTGGCGGCCATCTCCTCCGGACTCGCCGTGGTCGAGGTCGGCGGGGTCGGCATGGCCGTGCAGTGCACGCCGAACACGCTGGCCGGGCTCCGGCTGGGTGAGCCCGCCCGGCTCGCGACCTCGCTGGTGGTCCGGGAGGACTCGCTGACCCTGTTCGGCTTCGCGGACGACGACGAGCGCGCCGTCTTCGAGATCCTCCAGGCCGCGCCGGGCGTCGGCCCGAAGCTGGCGCAGGCGATCCTCGGGGTGCACAGCCCCGACGCGCTGCGGGCCGCGGTGGCCGGCGGCGACGAGAAGGCGCTGGTGGCCGTGCCCGGCATCGGGAAGGCGAAGGCCGCCAAGCTGCTGCTGGAGTACAAGGACAAGCTGGGAGCCCCGCACGGCGCGGTGCCGGCGCAGAAGCCGATCGCGAGCGGTCCGGCCCCCTGGAGCGAGCAGCTGCACTCGGCGCTGACCGGTCTCGGCTACGCTCCGCGCGAGGCGGACGAGGCGGTCGTGGCCGTCACCCCCGAGGCGGAGGCCCAGCAGACGCCGGACGTCGGCGCACTGCTCCGGCTCGCCCTGCGCGGCCTCAACCGATCCCGCTAAAGCCATCTGGCGATCTGTCCTCTTGTCGACTTTGGAGCATGTGCTGATGAGTCCGTACGACTCGGACCCGGGCGACCGGCTGGTGACGGCCGCCGCCGACGGGGAGGACCAGGCGGTCGAGGCGGCGCTGCGCCCCAAGCTGCTGGACGAGTTCATCGGTCAGGAGCGGGTGCGCGAGCAGCTGTCCCTGGTGCTCCAGGCGGCCCGCAAGCGCGGCAGCGCGCCCGACCACGTGCTGCTCAGCGGGCCGCCCGGGCTGGGCAAGACCACCCTGTCCATGATCATCGCCGCCGAGCTGGGCGCCCCGATCCGGATCACCTCCGGTCCGGCGATCCAGCACGCGGGGGACCTCGCGGCGATCCTCTCCTCGCTCGCCGAGGGCGAGGTGCTCTTCCTCGACGAGATCCACCGGATGTCCCGTCCGGCCGAGGAGATGCTCTACATGGCGATGGAGGACTTCCGGGTCGACGTGATCGTCGGCAAGGGCCCGGGCGCCACCGCCATCCCGCTGGAACTGCCGCCCTTCACCCTGGTCGGCGCCACCACCCGGGCCGGCCTGCTGCCGCCCCCGCTGCGCGACCGCTTCGGCTTCACCGGGCACATGGAGTTCTACGCCCCGGCCGAGCTCGAACGGGTGGTGCGCCGATCGGCCACCCTGCTGGACGTGGAGATCGACCCGGCCGGCGCCGCCGAGATCGCCGGCCGCTCGCGGGGGACGCCGCGCATCGCCAACCGGCTGCTGCGCCGGGTCCGCGACTTCGCGCAGGTGCGCCACGACGGCCAGGTCACCGCGGAGATCGCCGCCCGGGCGCTGGACGTCTACGAGGTGGACGCCCGCGGTCTGGACCGGCTGGACCGCGCGGTGCTGACCGCGCTGTTGCGGCTGTTCGGCGGCGGACCGGTCGGTTTGTCGACTCTCGCGGTCGCGGTGGGGGAGGAGTCCGAGACGGTCGAGGAGGTGGCGGAGCCCTTCCTGGTCCGCGAGGGCCTGCTCGCCCGGACCCCGCGCGGCCGGATCGCCACCGCGGCGGCCTGGCAGCACCTCGGGCTGACCCCGCCGGTCCAGACCACCCGGGGCGCCGTGCCCGCGCAATCCGAACTCCTCCGGGCCGACGAGGGCTGAACGGGTGATCGCCGCCCGCCGGTTCCCGGGAGGCGTCCGATGCGCCACCCCGGTGAGCGGCCCGCGTGCGAGCCGGGGGCGAAGTCCGGGGAAACTGTGCAGGCGGAGGGTCGCCACTTTCGGCGGCAGGATGCGATGCTTGGCGTTGTCCGATCAGTTCGGGGTCGCCTAGACTCCGCCGGACCGCCCCGCTCACCTGACGGGCCGACCAATACCACACAGGCCGCCGGTCGGCGGCCCGTAAAGGACCCTGGCTGCAGTGAACTTCATCATCCTTCTCCTCCCGATCATCGCGATCGTGCTCATGTTCCGGTCGCAGAAGAAGCGCCAGTCGCAGATGCAGCAGATGCAGACCTCGCTGGAGCCAGGGGCGGGGGTGCGCACCATCGGCGGCCTGTACGCCCAGGTGAAGGCGGTCAACGAGGAGACCATCGAGCTGGAGATCGCGCCCGGCGTGGTCACCCACTTCACCAAGAGCGCGATCGCCGCTGTCCTGGACCCCCAGGAGTACGACGCGATCATCAACGGTCGCCCCGCCGATGACGAGCTGGCCGAGCCGGAGGCCGAGGACGCCGACGCCGAGCCGGTCGAGGACAAGCCGCTGACGCTCACCAAGGACGGCGGCGCCAAGGGCGACGTCGAGGGCGGGGCTCCCGCGAGCAAGTAGTACGGTCGGGCACCAGCCCGGCCGCGCGGCCCAGTGCCGCGAGCCCACAGGACCTCAGGGCCGCAGAACCGCCATGCCCCCGTCCCGCCACAAGCCGGACGGGGGTCCGGTTGGGGGGAGTGGCATGGACAGGGAGAAACGAGCAAGGTGGCAACACCCAAGTCGCGCCCGCGCGACGGCTACCCAGGGCGGGCGCTGGCCCTCATCCTGGTCGTCACCGTCGGACTGGTCGCCCTCATGTTCGGGACGGGCCACACCAAGCCCCGGCTCGGAATCGACCTCGCCGGTGGCACCAGCATCACGCTGACCGCGAAGTCGACAGACCCCAAGGCGATCACCAAGTCCAACATGGACATCGCCACCGGGATCATCGAGCGCCGCGTCAACGGCATGGGTGTCTCCGAGGCGGAGGTGCAGACCCAGGGCGACAACACGATCATCGTGAACATCCCCAAGGGCGGCAACCAGCAGAACGCGGCGGACCAGGTGGGTACCACCGCCAAGCTGTTCTTCCGCCCGGTCCTGGCGGTGGCGCCCAGCGGCTTCACGCCGCCGGCGCCCACCGGCTCCCCCTCGGCCACCGGCACCCCGAGCGCGGCCCCGTCCGCCGGGTCCACCGCCTCGCCCGGCGCGAGCGCGTCCGGCACGCCCAGCGCGAGCGGCACCAAGCAGGGCCGCCCGGCCGGTGAGGCGCTGGCCGCCGACGCCAGCCCGAGCGCCGCCGCGACGGGCGCGAGCACCGCCCCGAGCGCCGCGACCACGCCGTCCGCGCCCGCCACCCCGCCCAGCGCCGCGGACGTCAGCGCCGCGATGACCCAGGGCACCGTGCCGCCGGAGCTGGCCGCGGCCTTCACCGCCCTCGACTGCACCAAGCCTGAGGTCCGCGCGGCCCAGACCGGCCCCGAGGACAAGGCCGTCGTCGCCTGCTCGCAGAAGCCCGAGAACGGCTACTACGAGAAGCTCGCCCTCGGCCCCGTCGCCGTGAAGGGCTCGGACGTCTCCAAGGCGCAGCCGAGCCTCGACACCCAGACGGGTGCCGGCTGGCAGGTCCAGCTGCAGTTCAACGGCGCCGGCACCGACGCCTTCACCAAGGTCACCGGCCAGCTCGCCACCCAGACCCCGCCGAACAACCAGTTCGCGATCGTGCTGGACAACCAGGTCGTCTCGCACCCCGAGGTCAAGAACGTGATCCCCGGCGGCAGCGCCGTGATCACCGGCCGCTTCAGCCAGGCCGAGGCGCAGGACCTGTCCAACGTGCTGGGCTACGGCGCCCTGCCGCTGGAGTTCAGCAAGAGCGACATCACCACCGTCTCCCCGGCGCTCGGCAGCGACCAGCTCGAGGCCGGTCTGGTCGCCGGCGCGATCGGCATGCTGCTGGTCGTGCTCTACTCGCTGGTCTACTACCGCGGCCTCGGCCTGGTCTCGATCGCCGGTCTGCTCGTCTCGGCGGCCCTGACCTACTCGATCATGAGCCTGCTCGGCGCGGGGATCGGCTTCGCGCTGAACCTGCCCGCGGTCTGCGGTGCGATCGTCGCGATCGGCATCACCGCCGACTCCTTCATCGTCTACTTCGAGCGCATCCGCGACGAGGTCCGCGAGGGCGCCCCGCTGCGCCCGGCGGTCCAGCGGGCCTGGC
The DNA here is from genome assembly GCF_040684355.1 of Kitasatospora sp. NPDC091276. Taxonomy (NCBI): domain Bacteria; kingdom Bacillati; phylum Actinomycetota; class Actinomycetes; order Kitasatosporales; family Streptomycetaceae; genus Kitasatospora; species Kitasatospora sp. NPDC091276. The sequence continues at coordinate 177,749 of NZ_JBFBFU010000004.1, forward strand.
CGCGCGCCCGGCGCACCATCCTGGTCTCGGACTTCGTGTCCTTCCTCTGTGCCGCCGTGCTCTACGTGGTCTCGGTCGGCAAGGTCCAGGGCTTCGCGTTCACCCTGGGACTGACGACCGCGCTGGACGTCGTGGTGATCTTCCTCTTCACCAAGCCGGTGATCACGCTGCTGGCCCGGCGCAAGTTCTTCGCCAACGGTCACCCGTGGTCCGGCCTGGACCCGAAGCGGCTGGGCGCCCGCCCGCCGCTGCGCAGCAGCCGTCGTCGTAGCCCCTCCTCTGCCGCCGTGAAGGAGGCCTGACACCGTGTCACGCTTCTCCAATCTGGGACACCGGCTCTACCAGGGCGAGGTCAGCTTCGACTTCGTCGGGCGCCGCAAGCTCTGGTACTCCATCTCCGGCGTGATCGTGCTGATCGCGGCGATCGGTCTGGCGATGGGCCTGCACCTGGGCATCGAGTTCAAGGGCGGCTCGGTCTACACCGTGGCCAAGCCGGGGCTGACCGTCTCGCAGGCGCAGGAGACGTCCAACCAGATCGTCTCCTCGCACCCGCTGGTGCAGTCGACCGACAACGGCAAGATCCGCATCCAGGTCAGCACCGAGGAGTCGAAGAGCTCGGACGAGATCCGCGCTCAGCTCTCCGAGAAGCTGGGCGTGCCGCTGGACACCGTCGAGGCCCAGGTGATCGGCCCCAGCTGGGGCAAGCAGATCTCCTCGAAGGCACTCACCGGCCTGATCATCTTCATGGTCCTGGTGACGGTCTACCTGGCGATCGCCTTCGAGTGGCGGATGGCGGTGGCGGCCCTGGTCGCCCTCATCCACGACCTCCTGATCACCATCGGCGTGTACGCCCTGGTGGGCTTCGAGGTCACCCCGGGTACGGTGATCGGCTTCCTGACCATTCTCGGGTACTCGCTCTACGACACGGTCGTCGTCTTCGACACCGTGAAGGAGAACACCAAGGACCTCACCAAGCAGAACAAGCGCACCTACAGCGAGGCGGCCAACGCGGGCCTCAACCAGACCCTGGTGCGTTCGCTCAACACCACCGTGGTCGCCCTGCTCCCGGTCGCCGCGCTGCTGTTCATCGGTGGCGGCATCCTGGGCGCCGGCACGCTGAACGACATCTCGCTGGCGCTGTTCATCGGCCTCGCGGCCGGTGCCTACTCGTCGATCTGCGTCGCCACCCCGCTGCTGGCGCAGCTCAAGGAGGAGCAGCCGGAGATGAAGGCGCTGCGCAAGAGGGTCCTGCAGCACCGGGCCGCGGCCGCTGCCAAGGCCGCCGGCGAGGTGCCGGCGGACGAGGAGATCGCGGACGAGGACCTGCCTGCGGGTATGGTCGGTCAGCGCGGCCGGGCGGCCGGCACCCCGCGTGCCAAGGGCCGTCCGTCCACCAAGCGCTGAACCGACCCGACCGTAAGGACACGCCGTGACCACCGCCGACACCGCACTGGCCGAGCTGTTGAACAGCCGGATCCGGGACGTCCCGGACTACCCGAAGCCGGGTGTGCTGTTCAAGGACATCGCGCCGCTGCTGGCCGACGCCGAGGCCTTCGGCGCCCTCACCAGGGCGCTGGCGGACCGGGCGCGGGAGCTCGGGGCGACCAAGGTGGTGGGCCTGGAGGCGCGCGGCTTCGTGCTGGCGGCTCCGGCGGCCTTCGCGGCCGGGCTCGGCTTCGTGCCGATCCGCAAGCAGGGCAAGCTGCCCGGCGAGGTGTTCCGGCGCTCGTACGAGCTGGAGTACGGCTCGGCGACGCTGGAGGTGCAGTGCGACGCCTTCGCGCCCGGTGAGCGGGTGCTGGTGGTGGACGACGTGCTGGCCACCGGTGGCACCATCGGCGCCTCGCTGGACCTGGTGAAGGAGGCCGGCGCCGAGCTGGTGGGCGTCGTGGTGCTGATGGAGCTGGGCTTCCTGGACGGCCGGGAACGGCTGTCCGGGCACCTGAACGGCGCCCCGCTGGAGACGCTGGTCACGGTCTGAGGGACCTGAACGAAGGGCGGCGGTCGGATCATCCGACCGCCGCCCTTCCGTTTCCGGCCCGGGTGGATGAACGCCGGGGCGCCCGGCTCGGTACCATGAAGATTCACCCCCTCCCGGTTGCGTCCGACCGTACGGGCCGCGGCAGGGGTCGGCCCCGGTGCCCCGAGGAGAGTCCTTGCCCGACGAGGTTGTGCCCACGGCCGAAGCGGCCGCCCCCGACAACCGTCCCACGCCCTCGGGGGCCACCCCGGCACGCCCGGCGCCGACCTCCTCGCGACCGACCGGCCCCACCGGGCGCGGCTCCTCCTCGGGTGGCATGCGCGCCCGCCTGGCCCGCCTCGGCGGCCAGCGCTCCAGCGTGCTCAACCCCGTGCTGGAGCCGCTGTTCCGGTCGATCCGGGCGAACGACCCGAAGGCCGACCCGGCGCTGCTGCGGGACATCGAGCGGGCCTACGCCGTCGCCGAGAAGTGGCACCGCGGGCAGAAGCGCAAGAGCGGCGACCCGTACATCACCCACCCGCTGGCGGTGGCCACCATCCTGGCCGAGCTGGGGATGGACGCCCCGACCCTGATGGCCGGGCTGCTGCACGACACCGTCGAGGACACCGACTACGGCCTGGAGACCCTGCGCAAGGACTTCGGCGACTCGGTGGCGCTGCTGGTGGACGGCGTCACCAAGCTGGACCGGGTCAAGTTCGGCGAGGCCGCGCAGGCCGAGACCGTCCGCAAGATGGTCGTCGCGATGGCCAAGGACCCGCGGGTCCTGGTGATCAAGCTGGCCGACCGCCTGCACAACATGCGCACGATGCGCTACCTCAAGCGGGAGAAGCAGGAGAAGAAGGCCCGCGAGACGCTGGAGATCTACGCCCCGCTGGCGCACCGGCTGGGCATGAACACCATCAAGTGGGAGCTGGAGGACCTCGCCTTCGCGATCCTCTACCCCAAGATGTACGACGAGATCGTCCGGCTGGTCGCCGAGCGCGCCCCCAAGCGGGACGAGTACCTGGCGACCGTCATCGACCAGGTCCAGGGGGACCTGCGCGGCGCCCGGATCACCGCCTCCGTCACCGGCCGGCCGAAGCACTACTACTCGGTCTACCAGAAGATGATCGTCCGGGGCCGGGACTTCGCCGAGATCTACGACCTGGTGGGCATCCGGGTCCTGGTCGACACCGTCCGCGACTGCTACGCGGCGCTGGGCACCATCCACGCGCGGTGGAACCCGGTGCCGGGACGGTTCAAGGACTACATCGCGATGCCCAAGTTCAACATGTACCAGTCGTTGCACACGACGGTGATCGGCCCCGGCGGCAAGCCCGTCGAACTCCAGATCCGCACCTTCGACATGCACCGCCGGGCCGAGTACGGCATCGCCGCTCACTGGAAGTACAAGCAGCGCGCCGTGGCCGGCGCGTCCAAGGTCCGCACCGACACCCCGACCCAGGTCCGCAAGGACGACAAGGCCGGCGCCGTCAACGAGATGGCCTGGCTGCGGCAGCTGCTGGACTGGCAGAAGGAGACCGCCGACCCGGGCGAGTTCCTGGAGTCGCTGCGCTTCGACCTGGCCAGCAACGAGGTCTTCGTCTTCACGCCCAAGGGCGACGTGATAGCCCTGCCGGCCGGCGCGACCCCGGTCGACTTCGCCTTCGCGGTGCACACCGAGGTGGGCTACCGGACGATAGGGGCCCGGGTCAACGGGCGGCTGGTGCCGCTGGAGTCGACGCTGGAGAACGGCGACGCCGTCGAGGTGTTCACCTCCAAGGCGGAGAACGCCGGACCGTCCCGGGACTGGCTGGGCTTCGTCAAGTCGCCGCGTGCCCGCAACAAGATCCGCGCCTGGTTCTCCAAGGAGCGCCGCGAGGAGGCGATCGAGCACGGCAAGGAGGCGATCGTCCGGGCGATGCGCAAGCAGGGCCTGCCGATCCAGCGGATCCTGACCGGCGACTCGCTGGTCACCCTGGCCCACGAGATGCGCTACCCCGACATCTCCTCGCTCTACGCCGCGATCGGCGAGGGCCACGTCACCGCGCAGAACATCGTGCAGAAGCTGGTCCAGGCGCTCGGCGGCGAGGAGGGCGCCACCGAGGACCTCGCCGAGACCGCGACCCCGACGCACGACAACCGCCGGGCGGCGCGCCGCCGGGCCAAGGGCGACCCGGGCGTGATCGTCAAGGGCGTCGAGGACGTCTGGGTCAAGCTGTCCCGCTGCTGCACCCCGGTGCCGGGCGACCCGATCGTCGGCTTCGTGACCCGCGGCAACGGCGTCTCGGTGCACCGCGCCGACTGCGTCAACGTCGAGTCGCTGAGCCAGCAGCCCGAGCGGATGATCGACGTCGAGTGGGCCGCCACCCAGTCCTCGGTGTTCCTGGTGGCCATCCAGGTCGAGGCGCTGGACCGCTCCCGGCTGCTCTCGGACGTCACCCGGGTGCTCTCCGACCAGCACGTCAACATCCTGTCGGCGGCGGTGCAGACCTCCCGCGACCGGGTCGCGATGAGCCGCTTCACCTTCGAGATGGGCGACCCGAAGCACCTCGGCCACGTGCTCAAGGCCGTGCGCGGTGTCGAGGGCGTCTACGACGTCTACCGCGTCACCTCGGCCCGCAAGTAGCGCCCCGAGCGCGAGAGAGGGCCCCGGGAGATCCCGGGGCCCTCTCTCGCGCGTTCGGCGGATCAGCCGCTGAACTCCTCCTGGCTGCGGTGCGCCTGCTCCAGCAGGGTCTGCACGCCGGCCAGCTCGTTCTCCAGCTTGGCGATCCGGCCGGCGTTGCCGGCGGCGCGGGCCTTGTCCAGATCGGCCCGGATCTTGTCGGCCTTCGCCTCGAACAGGCCGACCATGCCGGCGGCGCGCGCCTTGGCCTCCGGGTTGGAGCGCCTCCACTCGGCGTCCTCGGCCTCGCGGATGGCCCGCTCGACCGTGTTCAGCCGGCCGTCCAGCTTCGGACGGGCGTCGCGCGGCACGTGCCCGATCGCCTCCCAGCGCTCGTTGACCTCGCGCAGCGCCGCCTTGGCGGCCTTCAGGTCGGTGATCGGCAGGATCGCCTCGGCCTCGGCGGCCAGCGCCTCCTTGAGCTTCTGGTTGGCCACCTGCTCGGCGTCCCGCTCGCTGAACACCGCGGAACGGGCCTGGAAGAAGACGTCCTGCGCGCCGCGGAACCGCGCCCACAGCTCGTCCTCGATGTCCCGCTGGGCCCGGCCGGCGGACTTCCAGCGCGCCATCAGGTCGCGGTAGGCGGCCGCGGTGTCGCCCCACTCGGTGGACGAGGACAGCGCCTCGGCCTCGGCGACCAGCGCCTCCTTGGTCTGCCGGGCCTGCTCGCGCTCGGCGTCCAGGGTCGCGAAGTGCGCCTTGCGGTGCTTGGAGAAGACCGAGCGGGCGTGCGAGAAGCGGTGCCACAGCTCGTCGTCGCTCTTGCGGTCCAGCCGGGGCAGGCCCTTCCAGGTGTCCACCAGGGCGCGCAGCCGGTCCCCGGCCTCCCGCCACTGGGTGGACTCGGCGAGCTGCTCGGCCTCGGAGACCAGCGCCTCCTTGGCGGTGCGGGTCTCGTCCTGGGCCTTGGCGCGGGCGGCCTTGCGCTCCTCGCGCCGGCTCTCGATCTCGCCGGCGAGCGTGTCCAGCCGCTTGGCCAGGGCGGCCAGGTCGCCGACCGCGTGCCCCTCGGTCACCTGGGCGCGCAGGTGGTCCAGCGCGGCCTGGGCGTCCTTGGCGGCCAGGTCGGTGGTGCGCACCCGCTTCTCCAGCAGGCCGATCTCCACCTCGATGCCCTGGTACTTGCGCTCGAAGTAGGCGAGGGCCTCCTCGGGCGAGCCGGCCTGCCAGGAACCCACGACGTGTTCGCCGTCGGCCGTCCTGACGTAGACCGTGCCCTGCTCGTCGACACGGCCCCACGGGTCGCTGCTCATAGCGCGTCCTCCACATGACGTCGCGCGCGCCGGGGCGGCGCGCGTCCGTCGTCCACAGTTGATGTGCGGCGGACCGATGAGTCCGCCGTCCCCGTCCGCCGTGACTTGCTGCCGAGGGTGACGGCCAGGCGGGTGCGGGCACCCTGATACAACGCCAACATAGGCGACCAGCCCCGGTGCTGTCCGCATCCGGGCCGGGCGATTTCGGGCCGGGGCCGCGCCGAGGCGCTTCGGGCGCCCCTCGCGGGCGGCCCCGGGAGATGTCAACTCTTCGCGGTGGTAACCGAGTTGAAGGTGACGTCGGCCATCGGGTGGCCGTCCGGGGCACCCTCCAGGGTGCCCGCGGCGGCGATCTTCTGCACCGCGTCCAGGCCCCCGGTGATCTTGCCGAAGGGGGTGTAGTTCGGGGGCAGCTGGGTGTCCTTGTAGACCAGGAAGAACTGGCTCCCGTTCGTGCCGGGGCCGGAGTTGGCCATCGCCACGGTGCCCGCCGGGTAGGTCGCGCCGGTCAGGTTCTCGTCCGCGAACTTGTAGCCGGGGCCGCCGGTGCCGCCCGGGACGGTCGTGCTGGCGGTCGGGTCGCCGCACTGGAGCACGAAGATGCCGTCGGTGGTGAGGCGGTGGCACTTGGTGTGGTCGAAGTACTTCTCCCCGGCCAGGAAGACGAAGGAGTTCACCGTGTGCGGGGCCTTGGCCGCGTCGAGCGCGAGCGTCACCTTGCCGCAGTTGGTGTCCAGCGTCGCGGTGTACGAGCCGCCCGCGTCGATCGCCATGGCCGGCTCGGCCTGCCACTGCTTGCCGTTCGGCGCGCCCGGCGCCGGATCGGCGCAGCCCTCGACCGGCTTGCGGGTCGGGGTGGTCGGCTCGGCGCTCTGGCTCGGCGCGGCCTGGGCGGAGGAGGCGGCCGAAGCCGACTTGTCCTTGTCCGAGCTGAACGCGCCGGTGCCGACCAGCGCACCGCCGCCGGCCAGCACCACGACGGCGAGCGCGGCGCCCAGGATCGTGTTGCGGCGCCTGCGCGCGGACCGCGCGGCGACCCGCCGCTCCATCTGGCGCTCGTACTTCTCTCGGGCGAGCTGCCGCCGCCGCTGTTCGCTGCTGACCACCGGCCGTGTCTCCTACGGATGTGCTGGGAAAGTGGATGGGTACCGAAGCGGATCATCGCATCCATCGGCGGCCAAGTGTAGGGACCGGGCCTGTAAGAACGCGGTGAACCTGTCAGTGCGAACCGCGCGCGCCACCCCTATCTGGTTCGCAACCGCACCCGCACCGCCGGTAGGCTGCCTTTACCTCACTGGTTTGCTGCATGACTGGTGGCTGCATCCGACCCGGCAGCCGCGACCGTAGCCGCCACTGCCGACCGCATCACGAAGGACGCGCGTGTTCATCGCCGGATTCCCCGCTGGAGCCTGGGGCACCAACTGCTACCTGGTCGCCCCGGCGGCGGGCGAGGAGTGCGTCATCGTCGATCCCGGCCACCAGGCGGCGCGCGGTGTCGAGGAGATGGTCCGCGAGCACGGGCTCAAGCCCGTCGCCGTGGTGCTCACGCACGGCCACATCGACCACGTGGCCTCGGTGGTCCCGGTCTGCGGCGCCCGCGGCGTCCCGGCGTGGATCCACCCCGAGGACCGGTACATGATGTCCGACCCGGAGAGGGCCCTCGGCCGCGCCCTGGGCACCCAGCTGATGGGCGAGCTCACCGTCGGCGAGCCCGACGACGTGCGTGAGCTCACCGACGGCGCCGTGCTGGAGCTCGCCGGCCTGCAGCTCACCGTGGACCACGCCCCGGGCCATACCGGGGGGTCGGTGACCTTCCGGACGCCCGGTGCCGAGGACCTCCCCCCGGTGCTGTTCTCGGGCGACCTGCTGTTCGCCGGCTCCATCGGGCGTACCGACCTCCCGGGCGGGGACAGCGAGGCGATCATGCGGTCGCTGGCCCGGGTGTGCCTGCCCCTCGACGACACCACCGTGGTCCTCTCCGGCCACGGCGGACAGACCACCATCGGCCACGAGCGCGCCACCAACCCCTACCTCCGACAGGCAGCAGGGGCGGCCGGCGCCCAGGCTTTCCCGCGACGAGGAATGTGACGGAAGAGAAGTTGAGCACCTTCACCGCCCCCAAGGGCACCTACGACCTGCTGCCCCCCAGCTCCGCGACCTTCCTGGCGATCCGCGAGCGCATCGCCGCGCCCGCCCGCCGGGCCGGCTACGGCTACATCGAGACCCCGGTCTTCGAGGACGTGAAGCTCTTCTCCCGCGGCGTCGGCGAGTCCACCGACATCGTCAGCAAGGAGATGTACAACCTCACCACCCGCGGCGGCGACGAGCTCGCGCTGCGCCCGGAGGGCACCGCCTCGGTGCTGCGCGCCGCCCTCCAGGCCAACCTGCACAAGCAGGGCAACCTGCCGGTCAAGCTCTGGTACTCCGGCTCGTACTACCGCTACGAGCGCGCCCAGAAGGGCCGCTACCGCCAGTTCTCCCAGGTCGGCGCCGAGGCGATCGGGGCCGAGGACCCGGCCCTGGACGCCGAGCTGATCATCCTCGCCGACGACGCCTTCCGCTCGCTGGGCGTGCGCGACTACTCGCTGCTGCTCAACAGCCTCGGCGACAAGCAGTGCCGCCCGGTCTACCGCGCCGCCCTGGTCGAGTTCCTCGCCGGCCTGGACCTGGACGAGGACACCCGCCGCCGCGCCGACATCAACCCGCTGCGCGTCCTGGACGACAAGCGCGAGTCGGTGCAGGCCCAGCTGGTCGACGCGCCCAAGCTGCGCGACTACCTGTGCGAGGAGTGCAAGGCGTACGACGAGAAGGTCCGCGAGCTGCTCACCGCGAACGGCGTGGCCTTCGTCGACGACCCGAAGCTGGTCCGCGGCCTGGACTACTACACCCGCACCACCTTCGAGTTCGTGCACAACGGCCTCGGCGCCCAGTCCGCGATCGGCGGCGGCGGCCGCTACGACGGCCTGTCCGAGATGATCGGCGGCCCGGCGCTGCCGTCCGTCGGCTGGGCCCTCGGCGTGGACCGCACCTTCCTGGCGATGGAGGCCGAGGGCATCGTCCTCGACCTGCCCGCCGCGACCTCCGTGTACGCCGTCGCGCTCGGCGAGGAGGCCAAGAACGTCCTGTTCGCCAAGGTGGTCGAGCTGCGCCGGGCCGGCGTCGCCACCGACCTCGCCTTCGGCGTCAAGAGCATCAAGAACGCCATGAAGTCCGCCGACCGGTCCGGCGCCCGCTTCGCCCTCGTGGCCGGGGACCGGGACCTCGCCGACGGCGTCGTCCAGCTCAAGGACCTGACCACCGGCGAGCAGAACCCCGTCGCCCTCGACGCACTCGTCACCACCCTGAAGGAGAAGCAGCTGTGATCCGCACGCACGACGCGGGCACGCTCCGCCCGGAGCACGCAGGCACCACCGTCACCCTGGCCGGCTGGGTCGCCCGCCGCCGCGACCACGGCGGTGTCGCCTTCATCGATCTGCGCGACGCCTCCGGCACCGTGCAGATCGTGGTCCGCGACCTCGACTCGGTGCACGGCCTTCGCGCCGAGTACTGCGTCAAGGTCGTCGGCGACGTCCGGGTGCGCCCCGACGGCAACGAGAACCCGGACATCCCGACCGGCGCGGTCGAGGTCGTCGTCAGCGAGATCGAGGTCCTCTCCGAGGCCGCCCCGCTGCCCTTCCCGGTCGCCGAGTACGAGCCGGGCACGGTCAACGAGGAGGTCCGGCTGCGCTACCGCTACCTGGACCTGCGCCGCGAGGGCCCGGCCAAGGGCCTGCGGCTGCGCTCGAAGGTCAACAACATCATCCGCCGGGTGATGGAGGAGAACGACTACCTCGACATCGAGACGCCGTACCTCACCCGCTCCACCCCCGAGGGCGCCCGCGACTTCCTCGTCCCGGTCCGCCTGCAGCCCGGCCACTGGTACGCGCTGCCGCAGTCGCCCCAGCTGTTCAAGCAGCTGCTGATGGTGGCCGGCATGGAGCGCTACTACCAGATCGCCCGCTGCTTCCGCGACGAGGACTTCCGCGCCGACCGGCAGCCGGAGTTCACCCAGCTCGACATCGAGGCCTCGTTCGTCGACCAGGAGGACGTCCTGGCCCTCGGCGAGAAGATCGTCGGCTCGATCTGGCGCGAGGTGCACGGCTACGAGCTCCCCAACCCGCTGCCCCGGATGACCTACGCGGACGCCATGGCCCGCTACGGCTCCGACAAGCCGGACGTCCGCTTCGGACAGGAACTCACCGACCTCACCGAGTACTTCAAGGGCACCGAGTTCCGCGTCTTCCAGGCCCCGTACGTCGGCGCCGTGGTGATGCCCGGCGGCGCCTCGCAGCCCCGCAAGGCGCTCGACGCCTGGCAGGACTGGGCCAAGGCGCGCGGCGCCCGCGGCCTGGCCTACGTCGTCATCGACGCCGAGACCGGCGAGCTGCGCGGCCCGGTCGCCAAGAACCTGTCCGAGGAGCACCTGGCCGGCCTGGCCGCCGCCGCGGGTGCCAGGAACGGCGACGCGATCTTCTTCGCGGCCGGCAAGCAGCGCCCCTCGCAGGAGCTGCTGGGCGCCGCCCGCCTGGAGATCGGCCGCCGCTGCGAGCTGATCGACGCGTCGCAGTGGGCCTTCCTCTGGGTCGTCGACTTCCCGATGTTCGAGCCGATCGAGGACGACAAGGGCGAGTTCCAGGGCTGGCACGCGGTGCACCACCCGTTCACCGCCCCGACCGCCGAGTCGCTCGCCACCTTCGACACCGACCCGGGCTCGGCCCTGTCCAACGCCTACGACCTGGTCCTCAACGGCTCGGAGCTGGGCGGCGGTTCGATCCGTATCCACCAGCGCGACGTGCAGAAGCGGGCGTTCGACGCGATCGGCCTCTCCGAGGAGGAGGCGGCCTCGCAGTTCGGCTTCCTGCTGGACGCCTTCAACTACGGCCCGCCGCCGCACGGTGGCGTCGCCTTCGGCCTCGACCGCATCGTCACCCTGCTCGGCGGGTACGACACCATCCGCGACGTCATCGCCTTCCCGAAGACGTCCACCGGCGGTGACCCGCTGACCGGCGCCCCGACCCCGATCACCCCGGCCCAGCGCCGGGAGGCCGGCGTGGACGCCAAGCCGAAGCTGCGCGAGGACGCCGCGAAGTCCGAGGCCTGACACCGGATCCGCTAACCTTCAACGGCCCCGGACGGTCTACCCACCGTCCGGGGCCGGTCCACAATGACGTGTGACACAAGGAGGGTTGACTCATGCAGGTGATCACAAGGGTCGAGTGTCCGGATGACGCCCCGGCGACCAGACGCGTCCACATGGCCGCGTTCCCCGGCCCCGACGAGGCGGACCTGGTCGACGCGCTGCGCCGCGATCCGGCCTGGCTGCCCGGGCTGTCGCTGGTCGCGGTCGACGAGACCGGGCTGGTGATCGGGCACGCGCTGCTGACCCGGCTGCGGGTCGGCGAGGACGGTGCGGGCCTCGCGCTCGCGCCGGTCGCCGTCGCGCCCGAGTGGCAGCGCAAGGGCGTCGGCGAACTCGTCGTCCGGGCCGCGCTGTCGGCGGCCGAGGAAGCGGGGGAGAAGCTCGTGGTCGTCCTCGGCGACCCGGAGTACTACGGGCGGTTCGGCTTCAGCGCGGCCGGTCGGCACGAGGTCAGCGGGCCGTTCGAGGTGCCGGACGCCTACTTCCAGGCGCTGCCGCTGCCCGCGTACGACGGCGCTCCGCGCGGGCTCTGCCGCTACCCCGAGGCCTTCGTGGCGGTGTAGACCGTCAGGTCGGTTCCACCGACCGCGTTCCCACCCGGGGCTCCGTCCCACCCGACGATCCCAGCCGGCCGAAGGGGACCGTGACCCGGCAGCTGCGCACGAACGCGGCCATCGCCGGCGTGAGTTCGCGGTCCTTCGGCCAGTACAGCCCGACCAGGCTCGGGCTGAGCCCCCGCACCGGCCGGTACGCGACGTCATCCCGTACGGCCAGCCGGCTCATCGTCTCCGGTGCGAAGCCGACGCCCTGACCGCACACCACCGCGGCCAGCCACTCGTCGGTGTTGTGCGCCACCGCGCCGATCCGCACCGGACGCCCGCCCCGCTCCCGGCCCGCCAGCCAGTACTCGCGCCAGTGCCCGGCCTCGTGCGGTATCGCCACGAACGGCTCGTCCAGCAGGTCCTCGACGGACAGCTCGGCCCGGTCCGCCAGCCGGTGCCCGGTCGGCAGCGCCACGACCCGCGCCTCCTCGCCGAGCACGGCGACGTTGTAGTGCTCGACCAGCCACGCCGGGCCGTGCCAGAGCGTCAGGTCGATCTCGCCGGTGGCCAGGCCCGAGGTCGGGTCGAACCAGTTGTTCTGCCGCAGCTCCACCTGCCAGCCGGGCATCCGCCGGGCGAAGTCGGCGACGGTGCTGCGGGTCATCAGGTTGATGATGCCGCCCTCGAACCCCACGCGCAGCACCGAGCCCTGCTCGGCGGCGGCCGCCCGGGTGGCACGCAGCGCGTCCTCCCAGCCGGCCAGCATCGCCCCGGCGTAGTCCGCCAGCGCCCGCCCGGCCGGGGTGGGCGCCATGCCGCGCCGCGAGCGCTCGAACAGCGCGACCCCGAGCAGCGATTCCAGCTGGCGGATCTGTTTGGTGAGCGTCGGCTGGGAGACGAACAGCCGGGCCGCGGCGGCGGTCAGCTGACCCTCCTCGCAGACCGCGGCGAAGCTGCGCAGCAGGCGGGTGTCGACATCCATGCCCCAAGGTTATGGAACCGGATATTGGACCCGTCCGGCAGGTGTGGGTCAAGGTTGGTCGTTCGGCGTTCACGCCGACCGGACGGGGGAGCGCGGCAGCGGCGGTTCAGGGGGCCGCCGCTGCCGCCCACCCGTCCGCCGACCTGCGGGGGCGGCCTCCAGCGCCTACGGTGAGTGCTCATCAGCAGCAGCCGGACGGAGGACCCCAGGTGGCCGAGGAGCAGCGGACCGCGAAGCCGGAACGACTCGCGAGGAAGCCGTACGAGCGGGAACTGCTGCGGCTCCAGCAGGAACTGGTGAAGCTCCAGGAGTGGGTGCGGGTCGAGGGCGCCCGGCTGGTGGTGGTCTTCGAGGGGCGCGACGCCGCCGGCAAGGGCGGCGCGATCAAGCGGGTGACGGAGTACCTGAACCCGCGCATCGCCCGGGTCGTGGCGCTGCCGACCCCGACCGAGCGACAGAAGACCCAGTGGTACTTCCAGCGGTACGTCGAGCAGCTGCCGGCCGCGGGGGAGATCGTGCTGTTCGACCGCAGCTGGTACAACCGGGCCGGCGTCGAGCGGGTCATGGGCTTCTGCACGGACGAGCAGTACTGGCAGTTCCTGCACCAGTGCCCGACCTTCGAGCGGATGCTGATCGAGGAGGGCGTCCTGCTGCGCAAGTACTGGTTCTCGGTGAGCGACACCGAGCAGGAACGGCGCTTCCGGGACCGGCTGGAGGATCCGATGAAGCGCTGGAAGCTCTCCCCGATGGACGTCGAGTCGATCACCCGTTGGGAGGACTACTCGCGGGCCAAGGACGAGATGTTCGTCTACACCGACACCCCGGACTCGCCCTGGCACGTGGTGGAGAGCGACGACAAGCGGCGGGCCCGGATCAACATGATCGCCCACCTGCTCTCCACCGTGCCGTACCGCGAGATCACCGCCCCGCAGATCGACCTGCCGCCCCGCCCGGCCCCGCGGGGCTACCAGCGGCCCCCGCGCGACCTGCAGAAGTACGTCCCGGACCACGCGGCCCGCCTCGATCGGCGGGAGGGCCGGGCGCGATGAGGCCGGCTGCTCCGGCGGGTGTGTCGGCGGGTGTGTCGGCGGCCTCGCATAGGCTTCCGGTGTGGACGAACCGGACCTCTTCACCGCCGCCGCCGAGGAACGCCAGAGCAGGGAGCCCGGCCGGGCGCCGCTGGCCGTACGGATGCGTCCGCGCACCCTGGACGAGGTGGCCGGGCAGCGGCAGCTGCTGAAGCCCGGGTCGCCGCTGCGGCGGCTGGTCTCGGGCTCGCGCGGGCCGGCGGCGACCAGTTCGGTGATCCTCTGGGGCCCGCCCGGCACGGGCAAGACCACCCTCGCGCACGTGATCAGCCAGGCCGTGGAGGGCCGCTTCGTCGAGCTGTCCGCGATCACCGCCGGGGTCAAGGAGGTCCGGGCGGTGATCGACGGCGCCCGGCGGGCGGTCGGCATGTCCGGCCGGGAGACGGTGCTGTTCCTGGACGAGATCCACCGCTTCTCCAAGGCCCAGCAGGACTCGTTGCTGCCGGCCGTGGAGAACCGCTGGGTCACCCTGATCGCGGCGACCACGGAGAACCCGTACTTCTCGGTGATCTCCCCGCTGCTGTCCCGCTCGCTGCTGCTCACCCTGGAGTCGCTGACCGACGAGGACGTCCGCGCCCTGCTGCGCCGCGCGGTGGCCGACGAGCGCGGCCTGGGGGGCGCGTTGGACCTGACGGCGGAGGCCGAGGACCACCTGGTGCGCCTCGCCGGCGGTGACGCCCGGCGGGCGCTCACCACGCTGGAGGCCGCGGCCGGGGCGGCGCTGGAGAAGGGCGAGGCGAGCATCACGCTGGCCACCACGGAGACGGCCGTCAACCAGGCGGCGGTGCGCTACGACAAGGACGGCGACCAGCACTACGACGTGGCGAGCGCGCTGATCAAGTCGATCCGGGGCAGCGACGTGGACGCCACCCTGCACTACCTGGCCCGGATGATCGAGGCGGGGGAGGACCCGCGGTTCATCGCCCGCCGGCTGATGATCTCGGCCAGCGAGGACGTCGGCCTGGCCGACCCGACGGCGCTCCAGACGGCGGTCGCGGCGGCCCAGGCGGTGGCCCTGATCGGCTTCCCGGAGGCGCGGATCATCCTCTCCCAGGCGGCGATCGCGCTGGCCCTGGCGCCCAAGTCCAACGCGGCCTACCTGGCGATCGACGCGGCGCTGGCGGACGTCCGGCAGGGGCTCGCGGGCGCGGTGCCGCCGCACCTGCGGGACGCGCACTACGGCGGCGCGGGCAAGCTCGGCCACGGCCGGGGCTACCAGTACCCGCACGACCTGCCGGAGGGCATCGCGGCCCAGCAGTACGCGCCGGACGCGGTGCACGGCAAGGACTACTACCAGCCGACCCGGCGCGGCGGCGAGGCCCGCTACGCGGACGTCGTGGAGTGGACGCGGGGCCGGCTCAGGGGCGAGTGAGAAGGGGCGGTCGAGCACCCGGTACAATCGGTCGGAGTGCCACGTCCCGGGACGGCGGCGGGGGAGACCCCACCGACCGGCCACACCAGCGGGGCATCGGCCGTAGGCCTCCTCCGGGAGGCCCGCACCAGGAGCGTCGCGCACCGTTTCGGTGTCGCGGACGGCCCGGGTTTCCGGGCTGTTCCGTGTGACCAGCACTTTCGTGCCCGGCTCCGGAGAGCGGCTGACCGCATCGCCTCGGCGATGGGTTGTCTCCGGGTCGCGAGATGCGACCTCCGTCAACACCTGGTGAAGCCGTATTCGTAAGCAAGGAAGGTTTGGTTCATGGCGAACCAGAAGCGTCCCAAGGTCAAGATCGCGCGTGCGCTCGGCGTGCCGCTGACCCCGAAGTCCGTCAAGTACTTCGAGGCCCGCCCGTACCCGCCCGGCCAGCACGGCCGTGGTCGCAAGCAGAACTCGGACTACAAGGTCCGTCTGCTCGAGAAGCAGCGTCTGCGCGCCCAGTACGACCTGAGCGAGAAGCAGATGGCGCGCGCGTTCGACCGCGCGAAGAAGGCCGAGGGCAAGACCGGTGAGGCGCTCGTCGCCGAGCTGGAGACCCGTCTGGACTCGCTGGTGCTGCGTTCGGGCATTGCCCGCACCATCTACCAGGCCCGCCAGATGGTCGTCCACGGCCACATCGAGGTCAACGGTGGCAAGGTCAACAAGCCGTCGTACCAGATGAAGCCGGGCTTCGTGGTGACCGTCCGCGAGCGCAGCAAGGAGAAGGTCCCGTTCCAGGTCGCCCGTGAGGGTGGCTACGCGGGCGAGGGCCAGACCCCGAAGTACCTCGAGGTCAACCTGAAGGCCCTGGCCTTCCGCCTGGACCGTGCGCCGCAGCGCAAGGAGGTCCCGGTGATCTGTGACGAGCAGCTGGTGGTCGAGTACTACTCGCGCTGACCCGCGGCGGTTCCGCATCTGCGGTACCTCAGCGAGCCCCCGTCGCCTTTCGAGGCGGCGGGGGCTCGCCCCTTTTCCGGTGGCGCTTCCTGGTGCCGGTCGGACAGGACCTAGCGGTTCTCGCCGGTCATCGCCGCGGCCAGCCGCAGGTGCGGGCGGGCCTCCTCGGCGCGGCCCTGGCGCTCCAGGGTGCGGCCGAGCATCAGCCGGGCGTAGTCCTCGGCCGGGTCGGTGTCCAGGATCCGGAGCAACTCGGCCTCGGCGCGCCCGAGTTGGGCGGAGTGGTAGTAGCTGCGGGCCAGCAGCAGCCGGACCGAGAGGTTGGCCGGCTCCTCGGCCAGCACGCCCTCCAGCATGCGGGCGGCGTCGGCGTAGGCCTTGGACTCGAAGTGGAACGTCGCGAGGCGGTACTCGTCGGCGGCGGTGGTCACGGCCACGGGGTGCTCCTTCCGGGTGGTTCCTTGCCTCCTCAAGCAATCAGCAAGTTTCAGCTATTCCTGGCCGGTGCGGGCGTCGGTGCGGACGGCACCGCGCAGGGCCCGGACCCGGGCTCCGGGCCGCCCGCCGACCCGCTGCCGCCCAGCGCCCGGGAGACCGCCGCGTCCAGGTCGAGCCGGGCCCCGGCCTGGTAGCACCGCTCGTACTCCTGCGCGGTCAGCCCCGCCCGGGCCCGCTCCGCGCACTCCTGGTGCGGGCCGAAGAAGGACCGCGAGCCCAGGAAGGGCAGGCCGACCGCGCCCCAGATCCGGTGCGCGGCGCCCTGCAGCACCCGGGCCCCGCCCAGGTCGCCCGGCGCGCCCGGGTCGCCCGGCTCGGTCTCCAGCAGCGCCAGCAGGTCGATCGCCAGCGCGATGCCCAGCAGGTCGTGGAACAGGTGGTTCAGCCGCAGGCCCTCCCGGGCCAGGGCGCGGGCCGCCCGGACGGCGCCGTCCATCCAGTGCGCGTACGCCGTCGCGTACAGCACGTACGCGTACGCCCACTGCTCGCCGTGCTCTTCGCACAGCTCGCGGGCCTGGCCGAACCAGAGCTCCCCGCTCTCCGGATCCCCCTGGAACAGGTACGCGAGGCCCAGCTCGACCATGGCCAGCACGACGTTGCTGTTGAGCTCGCCGATCGTCCGGTAGTGCCAGAGCGCCTCCTCGAACAGCTCGGCGGCGCGGTCCGGCTCGTCGCCGATCAGGGCCGCGCTGCCCTGCCGGTGGACGGCGTAGGCGAGCGCCCGGTCGTCGCCGGTGTCCAGGGCCTGGCGGCGGCACTCCTCCAGTGCCGGGCGGGCCGTCTCCAGGTCGCCTTGCAGGGTGGCCAGGTGGCCGGTCACCCAGAGGGCCTTGGCGCGGGCCTCGGTCGGCTCGCGGTCCAGGGCGAGCGCGCGGTCCAGCCAGTGCCGCCCCTCGCCGAGGTGGCCGCAGCCGACCCAGTAGAACCACAGCGTGCCCGCCAGCAGCAGGGCGATCTGCTCCTCGCCGGGCTCGGCGAGGCAGAACTCCAGCGCCGCGCGGAGGTTGGGGTGGGCGAGTTCGGTGCGCTCGGCGGTCTCGGCCTGCCGGGGCCCGAACCACTCGACCTCGCCCCAGGTGGCCACGCCCAGGTACCAGTCGCGGTGGCGGCGCAGCAGCCGCTGCTCCTCGCCGGCGGCCCGCAGCCACTGGCCGCCGTAGTCGCGCAGGGTGTCCAGCAGCCGGAAGCGGACGCCGAAGGCGCTGTCCTCGCCCAGCACCACGGACTTGCCGACCAGTTCGTCGAGCAGGTCGAGCACGTCCTCGGCCTCCAGGCCGTCACCGGCGCAGACGTACTCGGCGGCCTCCAGGTCGAAACTGCCGGCGAAGACCGACAGTCGGGCCCAGAGTAAACGTTCCTGCACGGTGCAGAGCTCATGGCTCCAGCCGATCGTGGTGCGCAGCGCCCGGTGCCGCGGCAGGGCCGTCCGGGAGCCGCCGGTGAGCAGCCGGAACCGGTCGTCCAGCCGGGCGGTGATCTGCTCCACCGACAGCGCGCGCAGCCGTCCGGCCGCCAGCTCCACCGCCAGCGGGAGGCCGTCCAGACGGCGGCAGAGCAGGCTCACCGCCTCGGCGTCGGCCTCGGTCAGCGCGAAGGAGGGCAGCACCGCCCGGGCCCGCTCGGCGAACAGCCGCACTGCGTCCGGCAGTCCGCCCGGACCGCCCGGACCGCCCGGACCGCCCGGACCGCCCGGACCGCTCGGCCGCGGGTCGACCGGCAGCGGGGCCAGGGTGAGCAGGTGCTCGCCCGAGGCCCGCAGCGCGGCGCGGCTGGTGGTCAGCACCCGGAGGCCGGGCAGCGCCCGCAGCAGTGCGTCCGCCAGTTCGGCGCAGGCCTGCACCAGGTGCTCGCAGCCGTCCAGCACCAGCAGCGTGCACCGGCCGGACAGCCGCTCGGTGAGCAGGTCCAGCGGCGGGCGGGCGGTGCCGTCGGTCAGCCGCAGCGCCTCCAGCACCGCGCGGCCGAGCAGCAGCGGGTCCTGCACCGGGGCCAGCTCGACCAGCCAGGTGCCGTCCGGGAAGGCGCCGGCCGCCCGGGCGGCGGCGCGCAGGGCCAGTCGGCTCTTGCCCACCCCGCCCGGCCCGGTCACCGTCACCAGCCGGGCGCCGGCCAGCAGGCCCGCCAGCTCGGCCAGCTCCCGCTGCCGCCCGACGAAGCCCGTCACCTCGGCCGGCAGCCGGCCGGGCTCCGGCTCGCGCGGCCGCGCCGCGGGTTCCCCGGACCGTGCTCTCCAGTCGCCGGCCAAGCGCTGCTCCCCGTGTTCCTGGCCCGGACCCTCGGGGCCCGGACGTTCGTCGGGCCGTACGGGCGACGGCCCGCCTGGCAGAACGAGGTGACCGGCCGGTAGGTTACGCGCGCGGTTCGCACATCCGACCGGTTCGGCCGGGGGCCCACGCGACGGCGGACCCCGGGGCCCGGCGACAACCCGGTCCGGAAACCGGGCGTGGGCGCGATAGGGTTCCGTTTGGAGAACAGCAAGGCGAGGGAGCGCGCAAAGGTGTCCGTGGGAGAGCTGGCCGGGTTGCTCGTCGCCGTGTTCTGGGCGGTCCTGGTCACCCTGCTCGCCGTGGTGCTGGTCCGCCTCTCGCGAGTGCTGAAGGAGGCCACCGTCCTCGTCTCCGCCGTCACCGAGCAGGCCGTCCCGCTGCTGAGCGACGCGGGCGCCGCCGTGCGCAGTGCCAACCAGCAGCTGGAGCGGGTGGACGAGATCACCGCCAACGTGCAGGACGCCGCCGCCAACGCCAACGCGCTCTCCTCCACCGTCGCCGCCACCCTGGGCGGGCCGCTGGTGAAGGTCGCGGCCTTCAGTTACGGCGTCCGCAAGGCCGTCGCCAAGCAGCAGGGCGGCCAGCCGTCCGTGCCGTCGCAGAGCGGCGAGCGCGAGGAGCTGGCCCGGCTGATCCGGGCCGAGGTGCGCGCCGCGACCGCGCCCAGGAACGGCCTGTTCTCCCGGGTCCGGCGCGCGGTGAGGGGCTGACGGCATGGTGCGACGCGTCTTCTGGATGGCGGTCGGCGCCGGTGCGACCGTGTGGGCCATGAACAAGGCCAACGAGGCCGTGCACCGGCTCACCCCGGACAGCCTCTCCGGCACCGCCACGCGCGGTGCGCTGCACCTGGGCGACCTGGCCAAGCAGTTCGCCCAGGACGTGCGGGCCGGCATGGCCGAGCGCGAGGAGCAGCTGAAGGACGACCTCGGACTGCACGGCACCGCCGTCGTCGAGCCCGGGAGCACCCGCCGGGTCCTGCGCGGCGAGCCGCAGTACCGAGCTATCTCGGCGGCGCCCGGCAGCCCGGCCGCCGCCCTGCCCCCGTCCGGCCCCCGCCCCGTATCCCGTGGGGCCCGCACCACCACCCGAGCCATTGAAGAAACGCCCCGCCGCGCCCTGCCGCAGCGGGGCGGCACCCCGAACCGGAAGGACCAATAATGGAGTCGGCTGAGATCCGCCGCCGCTGGCTGCGCTTCTTCGAGGAGCGCGGCCACACCGTCGTTCCGTCGGCGTCCCTGGTCGCCGACGACCCCACCCTGCTGCTGGTCAACGCCGGCATGGTGCCGTTCAAGCCCTACTTCCTGGGCGAGGTCAAGCCGCAGTTCTCGCGCGCCACCAGCGTCCAGAAGTGCGTGCGCACCCTGGACATCGAGGAGGTCGGGAAGACCACCCGGCACGGCTCCTTCTTCCAGATGTGCGGCAACTTCTCCTTCGGCGACTACTTCAAGGAAGGCGCCATCAAGTTCGCGTGGGAGCTGCTCACCAGCTCCGTCGCGGACGGTGGCTACGGCCTGGAGAAGGAGAAGCTCTGGATCACCGTCTACCAGGACGACGACGAGGCCGAGCTGATCTGGCGTGACGTCATCGGCGTCCCGTCCGAGCGCATCCAGCGCCTCGGCATGAAGGACAACTTCTGGTCGATGGGCGTCCCCGGCCCCTGCGGCCCGTGCTCGGAGATCAACTACGACCGCGGCCCCGCGTACGGCGAGGAGGGCGGCCCGGCCGTCAACGGCGAGCGCTACCTGGAGATCTGGAACCTGGTCTTCATGCAGTACGAGCGCGGCCACGGCGACGGCAAGGACGGCTTCGAGATCCTCGGCGACCTGCCGAGCAAGAACATCGACACCGGCCTCGGCCTGGAGCGCCTCGCCGCCATCCTCCAGGGCGTCGACAACCTCTTCGAGATCGACACCAGCCGGATGATCCTCGACCGCGCCGCCGAGCTCACCGGCCACACCTACGGCGCCGACCACAAGTCGGACGTCTCGCTGCGCGTGGTCACCGACCACATCCGCACCGCGCTGATGCTGATCGGCGACGGCGTCACCCCCGGCAACGAGGGCCGCGGCTACGTGCTGCGCCGCATCCTGCGCCGCGCCATCCGCAACATGCGCCTGCTGGGCGCCACCGGCGTGGTGGCCAAGGACCTCACCGACATCGCCATCAAGGCGATGGCTCCGCAGTACCCGGAGCTGGAGAGCGACCGCAAGCGCATCGAGACGGTCGTCGTCGGTGAGGAGGCGGCCTTCCTGCAGACCCTCAAGGCCGGCACCAGCCTGCTGGACGCCGCGGTCACCGAGACCAAGCAGGCCGGCGGCGCGGTCCTCTCCGGGGACCAGGCCTTCAAGCTGCACGACACCTACGGCTTCCCGATCGACCTCACCCTGGAGATGGCCGAGGAGCAGGGCCTCCAGGTGGACGAGGCCGGCTTCCGCCGCCTGATGCAGGAGCAGCGCAACCGCGCCAAGGCGGACGCCAAGGCCAAGAAGATGGGCCACGCCGACGTCGCCGCGTACCGCGAGGTCGCCGACAAGTCCGGCGCGAGCGTCTTCACCGGCTACAACCTCACCGAGGGCGAGGCCAGCGTCGTCGGCCTGCTGGTGGACGGCGTTCCGGCGCCGGCCGCCTCCGAGGGCGACGAGGTCGAGATCATCCTCGACCGCACCCCGTTCTACGCCGAGGGCGGCGGCCAGCTCGCCGACCACGGCCGGATCCGGCTGGAGTCCGGCGCGGTGGTGGAGATCCGCGACGTGCAGCAGCCCGTCCCGGGTGTCATCGTGCACTCCGGCGGGGTGCTGTTCGGCGAGGTCGTGCTCGGCGCCTCGGCGTACGCCACGATCGACACCGAGCGCCGCCGGGCGATCGCCCGCGCCCACTCGGCCACCCACCTGACCCACCAGGCGCTGCGCGACGCGCTCGGCCCGACGGCCGCCCAGGCCGGCTCCGAGAACGCCCCCGGCCGCTTCCGCTTCGACTTCGGCTCGCCCGCCGCCGTCCCGGGCACCGTGCTGGTCGACGTCGAGCAGAAGATCAACGACGTGCTGGGCCGTGAACTCGACGTCACCGCCGAGGTCATGACGATGGATCAGGCCCGCAAGGCCGGCGCCATCGCGATGTTCGGCGAGAAGTACGGCGACGAGGTCCGGGTCGTCACCATCGGTGACTTCTCCAAGGAGCTGTGCGGCGGCACGCACGTCGGCAACACCGCCCAGCTGGGCCTGGTCAAGCTGCTCGGCGAGTCCTCGATCGGCTCCGGCGTGCGCCGCGTCGAGGCGCTGGTCGGCGTCGACGCGTACAAGTTCCTGGCCCGCGAGCACACCGTGGTCTCCCAGCTGACCGAGCTGGTCAAGGGGCGCCCGGAGGAGCTGCCGGAGAAGATCTCGGGCATGCTCGCCAAGCTCAAGGACGCCGAGAAGGAGATCGAGCGCTTCCGCGCCGAGAAGGTGCTGGCCGCCGCGGCGGGTCTGGCCGACTCGGCCGAGGACGTGCACGGCATCTCGGTGGTCGCCGCGCAGGTCGCCGACGGCGTGGGCGCGGACGAGCTGCGCAAGCTGGTGCTGGACGTGCGCGGCCGCCTCGGCTCGCGCCCGGCCGTGGTCGCCGCCTTCACCGTGGCGAACGACCGCCCGCTGACCGTGATCGCCACCAACGAGGACGCCCGCGCCCGCGGCATCAAGGCCGGCGAGCTGGTCCGGGTCGCCGCCAAGACCCTCGGCGGCGGCGGTGGCGGCAAGGACGACGTCGCCCAGGGCGGCGGCTCCAACCCGGCCGCGGTCGGCGAGGCCGTCGCCGCGGTGCGCGGCCTGGTCGCGGAGCGCGCCAGCTGATGGTCGAGGAGCCTCAGGTGGAGCGGCCCTTCCGGCGGGGGCGGCGGATCGCCGTCGACGTCGGTGACGCCCGGATCGGGGTCGCGTCCTGCGACCCCGACGGGGTGCTCGCCACGCCCGTGGAGACCGTTCCGGCCGGGGTGAAGTCGCAGGCCAGGATCGCCGCCATCGTCGAGGAGTACGACGCGGTGGAGGTGATCGTCGGGCTGCCCCGCTCGCTGAGCGGCAAGGAGGGCCCGGCGGCGGAGAAGGTCCGCGCCTACGCGACGCGGCTGGCCAACCGGCTGTACCCGGTGCCGGTCCGGCTGGTCGACGAGCGGATGTCGACCGTCACCGCCACCCACGGGCTGCGCGCCTCGGGCGTCAAGGCGAAGAAGGGCCGCTCGGTGGTCGACCAGGCCGCCGCGGTGGTGATCCTGCAGACCGCCCTTGAGTCCGAACGGGTGAGCGGGAACCCGCCCGGTGAGAGCGTCGAGGCGGTCGGCTGACCGGCCTGATCTAACGTCCCGTCGAGGGGTCCGTGCGGACGCGTCCGCACGGACCCCTTTCGAACGTTTCGGCACTGCCGAGGGGACGCGAGCGATGACCGACCAGGACTTCCACCCGGGGCTCACGCCCGGGCACCTGGGTGCGCCGGTGCTGGAGCCGGAGGGCCGGCCGCCGGGCGCGCCCCGCATGCGCCCCGATGCGCCCGATCCGCACCGACGGCGTAACGGACTGGCCTGCGCGCTCACCGCGCTCGCCCTGGTCGCGGTGTTCGGCGGGGCGGGCCTCGCCGGGTACACCTGGCTCCAGGGGCAGCGCACACCCCCGGCCGCCGCCGACTTCGCGGGGCAGGGCACCGGCAGCGTCCAGGTCTCGGTGCCGGAGGGCGCGGGCCTGTCCCAGATCGCGTCCGCCCTGGTCCGCAACGGGGTGGTGGCCAGCTCGCTCGCCTTCACCCGGGCGGCCAAGGGCAGCGCCGCGGCCGCCGGGCGGATCCAGCCCGGCACCTACACCCTGAAGCAGCGGATGTCGGCCGCGGCCGCGCTGACCGTGCTGATCGACCCGGCCAACGCCAACGGCCTGACCATCCCCGAGGGCTGGCGCGGCTACCAGATCTACGTGGCCATCGACCACAAGCTGCGCCTGCCGGAGGGCACCACCCAGCGCACCGCCCAGGAGCAGGGCGCCGAACTGGGCCTGCCGGACTTCGCCAAGGGCAGCCCCGAGGGCTACCTCTTCCCCGCGACGTACAGCGTCACCGACGGGACCACCGCGATCGACCTGCTGAAACAGATGGTGGAGCGGGCCGGCAAGGAGTTCAGCCGGGACGACGCGAACGTCGTCGCGCAGAACCTCGGGCAGAGCCTGTACGGGCTGGTCACCGTGGCCAGCATGGTCCAGGGCGAGGCCGACAACAACGAGGACATGGGCAAGGTGGCGCGGGTCATCTACAACCGGCTCGCCAAGGGCATGCCGCTGCAACTCGACTCCACGATCAACTACGCGCTCGGCCGGTCGACCCTGAACACCACCGTCACCGACACCCGGCTGGACTCCCCGTACAACACCTACCTGCACCCCGGGCTGCCGCCCACGCCGATCTCCAACCCGGGGCGGCAGGCGATCATGGCGGCGCTGGACCCGGCGCAGGGGGACTGGCTCTACTTCGTCACCGTGAAACCGGGGGACACCCGCTTCACCGACAGCTTCGACGTGCAGCAGCGCAACGTCGCCGAGTTCAACGCCAACCGGGCGTCGGCGAAGCCGAGTGCCTCGGCCCTGCCGTCGGCTTCGGCCGACGCGTCGGCCGAAGCCTCCGGGCCGCCGGCGCCGGCGCCCGAGCCGAGCGCGGGCGGGTGAGGTCGGACACTGACGGCACGTCCGCCCTGCCGGGGGCACGTGTGCGGTACGGTAACGTCTCCTCCCAGGCGCTGCGCTAGCACGCCGGTTCGAGAATCAGCCGGGACCGCGTCCCGGACGGCCGGTCCGATCCTCCGGCCGTCTTCGTCGGTTAAGGGGATCAATGACCGATCTGGGTCGGGGCTACGGCCCCCAGGGCTCTGAGCCGTGGCACCCCGGTGACCCCGGGTACGGCGGCCAGCAGCCGGTCCCCGGCCAGCAGGACGGCCAGTGGCAGCAGTATCCCCAGCAGGGCGAGCCGGTCCAGCAGTATCCCCAGCAGCAGGGCCAGCCGGTCCAGCAGCCGTACGGAGACATGCAGCAGCAGGGGTATCCGCAGCAACAGCAGCAGATGCAGCAGATGCCGCAGCAGGGGTACCCGCAGGGGTATCAGCAGCAGGGGTTCCCGGGCGGACAGCAGCAGTACCCGCAGCAGCAGGTGCCCCAGCAGCAGATGCAGCAGCAGGGCTACCCGCAGCAGGGGTATCCGCAGCAACAGCAGCAGATGCAGCAGATGCCGCAGCAGGGGTACCCGCAGGGGTATCAGCAACAGGGGTTCCCGGACGGTCAGCAGCAACCGGGTATGGCGCAGCAGCAGGGGATGGCCCCGCAGCAGCCCCAACAGCTTCAGCAGCCCGGTGCGCAGCAGCAGCCGGGCATCCCGCAGCAGGGCGCGCAGCCCGGGCGGCGGCGTCGCGCGGCGCCGGAGCCCGAGCCGGTCGCGCCCGTCAGCGGCCCCGGCCCGGACGGCATCGACTGGGAGGCCGAGGCCGCCGCGCTGGAGGCCGGTGCCGACCCGGTCGGCGGGCGCGCGCCCGAGACCGACGAGTGGGACGGCCACCCGGACGGCTTCCAGGAGGACGGCCGTCACGAGGACGGCCACCACGAGGACGCCGAGCACCGCGACGAGGACGGCCACGCCGAGCAGGAGGGCTTCCTCGGCGAGGAGGACTCCTCCCGCGACGCGCAGAAGAAGCGCAAGGAGAAGGGCAAGAAGTCCGGCCGCCGCAACGGCGGGGCCTGCCTGCTGGTCGCGCTGGTGCTGGTCGGCGCCCTGGGCGGGGCCGGCTGGTGGGGCTACGGCTTCTACCAGGACCACTTCGGCCCGCCGCCGGACTTCACGGGCGAGGGCGGCAGCCCCGTCCAGGTCGAGGTCAAGTCGGGTGCGGTCGGCGGTCAGATCGGCCTGGCGTTGAAGAGCGCCGGCGTGGTCAAGAGCGTCGACGCCTTCAGCAAGGCCTGCGACGCCGAGCCGAAGTGCAAGAGCGTCCAGCCGGGCTTCTACTCGCTGAAGAAGGAGTTGCCGGCCGCCACCGCGCTGAGCGAACTGCTCAACGGGGCCGGCGGTGCGGCGCTGGTCATCCCCGAGGGCAAGACCGCCGCCGACATCTACACCCTGATCGACGGGAAGCTGAAGCTGCCGCAGGGCACCACGGCGGGTGTCGCCAAGGCCCAGGTCGGCAGCCTCGGCCTGCCGGCGTACGCGAACGGCAACGTCGAGGGCTTCCTCTGGCCGACCCGGTACAACATCGCCGACGGCATGAAGCCCGAGGACCTGCTCAAGCAGATGGTGAAGAACGCCACCGACAAGTACGCGACCCTGGACGCCGACGCCTCCAAGGCCGGCCTCAAGAACGCGTACGAGGTGGTC
Source organism: Kitasatospora sp. NPDC091276 (assembly GCF_040684355.1). NCBI lineage: Bacteria > Bacillati > Actinomycetota > Actinomycetes > Kitasatosporales > Streptomycetaceae > Kitasatospora > Kitasatospora sp. NPDC091276. The sequence goes on from NZ_JBFBFU010000004.1 coordinate 203,859, forward strand.
ATCGAGGCGAGCATCCTGCAGCGCGAGGGCAACACCCCGGCCGACTTCGCCAAGATGGCCAGGACCATCCAGAACCGGCTGGCGAGCGACACCGTGCGCCACACGCTCGGCATGGACACCACGCTGCAGTACTCGCTGGGCCGCAAGGACCTCGACAAGAAGGACATCAACGACGGGTCCAACAAGTACAACACCTACATCAACCCGGGCCTGCCGCCGACGCCGATCTCCAACCCCGGCGACGACGCGCTCAAGGCGGTGCTCAACCCGGCGGACGGCAAGTGGCTGTACTTCATCGCGATGTCCCCGGGCAACACCCTGTACGCCGACACGGACAAGGAGCACGCGGCCAACGTCGAGGCGTACTGCCGGGCGGCGGGCCAGGGCTTCGACAAGGTCGGTCTCCACTGCACCACCAAGTAGCCGCCACCGCACCGCCGTTCACGGAGGAGCAGCGTTGACCAGCAAGCACCGGGCCGCCGTCCTCGGCTCGCCGATCGCCCACTCGCTCTCGCCGGACCTGCACCGGGCCGCCTTCGCGGCGCTCGGGCTGGACGGCTGGCGCTACGACCGCTTCGAGGTCGACGAGGCCGGCCTGCCCGGCTTCCTCGCCGGGCTGGACGAGGCCGAGTGGGCCGGGCTGTCGCTGACCATGCCGCTGAAGCGGGCGATCATCCCGCTGCTGGACGAGGTCAGCGCGACGGCCCGCGCGGTGGACGCGGTGAACACCGTGGTGTTCACCGCCGACGGGCGGTGCACCGGGGACAACACCGACGTCCCCGGGCTGGTGAACGCGCTGCGCGAGCGGGGCATCACCGAGGTGCCGGCCGCGGCCGTGCTGGGTGCCGGGGCCACCGCCTCCTCGGCGCTGGCGGCGCTGGCCCAGGTCTGCACCGGCGAGGTGACCGTCTACGTGCGCAGCGCGGAGCGGGCCCGGGAGATGGCCGAGCTGGGCGAGCGGCTGGGCGTCGCCGTGCGCACCGCCGACTGGGAGCGCGGCGCGCAGGCGCTGGCGCGGCCGCTGACCGTCTCGACCACGCCGGTCGGTGCGACCGACGCCTTCGCCGGGGCGCTGCCCGCGGCACCGGGGGCGCTGTTCGACGTGCTGTACCACCCGTGGCCGACGGCGCTGGCCGAGGCCTGCGCCGCGCGCGGGGCGACCGTCCTGGGCGGGCTGGACCTGCTGGTGCACCAGGCGGTGCTGCAGAGCGAGGCCTTCACCGGGCGGGCGCCGGGGCCGCTGGCGGCGATGCGCGAGGCGGGCGAGAAGGCCCTCGCCGGGCGCTGAGGCCGGGCCGGTGGCCGGATCGCGCCGACCACCGCCCGGCCGGGTGGCCGGAATCGTGCCGACCACCGTCCCGCCGACTGGCCGGTTGCCGTCCGTCACGCGGACTGGGCCTCCGGGTGCCGCCGGGACGTGAAAGGATTCAGGGGAAAAGGCACGCCCGGGCGGGCCCCGGCAGGTGCCGAGGCCGGTCCGCTGATGAAGGAGCTCCGTTGGGTACGTTGCGCTGGCTGACGGCGGGGGAGTCGCACGGCCCCGCACTCGTCGCGACGCTGGAAGGCCTGCCCGCCGGTGTACCGGTCACCACCGCGGTGGTGGCCGACGCGCTGGCGCGCCGCCGGCTCGGTTACGGTCGCGGCGCACGGATGAAGTTCGAGCAGGACGAGGTGACGTTCCTCGGCGGCGTCCGGCACGGCGAGACCATGGGCAGCCCGGTGGCGGTCATGGTCGGTAACACCGAGTGGCCGAAGTGGGAGCAGGTCATGTCGGCCGACCCGGTCGACCCCGAGGTGCTGGCCGGTCTGGCCCGCAACGAGGCGCTCACCCGCCCCCGCCCCGGCCACGCCGACCTGGCCGGCATGCAGAAGTACTCGATCGACGAGGCCCGTCCGATCCTGGAGCGCGCCAGCGCCCGTGAGACGGCCGCCCGGGTCGCGCTCGGTGCCGTCGCCCGCGCGTACCTGAAGGAGACCTGCGGGATCGAGATCGTCAGCCACGTGGTCGAGCTGGCCGCCGCCAAGGCCCCGGCCGGTGTGCTGCCGCTGCCCTCGGACGAGGCGCGGCTGGACGCGGACCCGGTCCGCTGCCTGGACGCCGACGCCTCGAAGGCGATGGTCGCCGAGATCGACCAGGCCCACAAGGACGGCGACACCCTCGGCGGCGTGGTCGAGGTGCTCGCGTACGGCGTGCCGGTGGGTCTGGGCTCGCACGTGCACTGGGACCGCCGGCTGGACGCCCGGCTGGCCGCCGCGCTGATGGGCATCCAGGCGATCAAGGGCGTCGAGGTCGGCGACGGCTTCGAGCTGGCCCGGGTGCCCGGTTCGCAGGCGCACGACGAGATCGTCCCGACCCCCGAGGGCGTCAAGCGCACCTCCGGCCGCTCCGGCGGCACCGAGGGCGGCCTGACCACGGGCGAGGTGCTGCGGGTGCGTGCCGCCATGAAGCCGATCGCCACCGTGCCGCGGGCGCTGCAGACCCTGGACGTGCGCACCGGCGAGCCGGCCAAGGCGCACCACCAGCGCTCGGACGTCTGCGCCGTGCCGGCCGCCGGGATCGTCGCCGAGGCGATGGTCGCGCTGGTGCTGGCCGACGCGGTGAACGAGAAGTTCGGCGGTGACCACGTCTCCGAGACCCGCCGCAACGTGCAGGGCTACCTCGACAACCTGATCATCCGATGACCGTTCCGGTCGTTGTGCTGGTCGGCCCGCCCGGCAGTGGCAAGTCCACCGTCGGGCGGGCCCTGGCCGAGCGCCTGGGCGTCGGCTTCCGGGACACCGACGCCGACATCGAGGCGCTGGCCGGCAAGCCCATCCCGGAGATCTTCGTCGACGAGGGCGAGCCGCACTTCCGCGAGCTGGAGGTCCGGGCCGTGCGCACGGGCGCCACGGAGCACGACGGCGTGCTGGCACTCGGCGGCGGCGCGGTGATGGCCGAGGCCACCCGCGCCCTGCTGCGCGAGCTGCCGGTCGTCTTCCTGGAGGTCCCGCTGGCGGACGCGGTCAAGCGGGTCGGCCTGGACGCCCCGCGCCCGCTGCTGGCCATCAACCCGCGGGCCCGCTGGCGCGAGCTGATGGAGGCCCGCCGGCCCCTCTACCTGGAGGTGGCCACCGCCGTCGTCGACACCGCCGGCCGCACCCCCGAGCAGGTCGCGGACGCCGTACTGGAAGCACTGGAGCTGAAGACCCCCCATGACTGACCCCATCGTCAGGATTCACGTCGGCGGCAGCGCCGGCCACGACCCGTACGACGTGCTGATCGGGCACCAGCTGCTCGGCGAGCTGTCGGCGCTGATCAGTCCCCCCAGCCTGGGGACGAGAGGCGCCAAGCGGGTCGCGATCATCCACCCCGAGGCGCTGGCCGCCACCGCCGACGCCATCCGCGAGGACCTGCTCGGCGAGGGCTACGAGGCGATCGCGCTCCAGGTGCCCAACGCCGAGGACGCCAAGAGCGCCGAGGTCGCCGCGTACTGCTGGTCGGTGCTCGGGCAGACCGGCTTCACCCGCAGCGACGTCGTCGTCGGCCTCGGCGGCGGCGCCACCACCGACCTGGCCGGCTTCGTCGCCGCGACCTGGCTGCGCGGCGTCCGCTGGATCTCCATGCCCACCACGCTGCTCGGCATGGTCGACGCGGCCGTCGGCGGCAAGACCGGCATCAACATCGCCGAGGGCAAGAACATGGTCGGCGCCTTCCACCCGCCGGTGGGCGTGCTGGCCGACCTCGACACCCTGGCGACCGTGCCCAAGCACGACTACGTCTCCGGCCTCGCCGAGGTCATCAAGTGCGGCTTCATCGCCGACCCGGCCATCCTCGACCTGATCGAGGCCGACCCGGAGGGCGCCAAGACCCCGGACGGCACGCACACCGTCGAGCTGATCCGCCGCGCCATCCAGGTCAAGGCCGACGTGGTCTCCGGGGACCTCAAGGAGTCCGGCCGGCGCGAGATCCTCAACTACGGCCACACCCTCGGCCACGCCATCGAGCGCAACGAGCGCTACAAGTGGCGGCACGGCGCCGCGATCTCCATCGGCATGGTCTTCGCCGCCGAACTCGGCCGCCTGGCGGGCCGGTTGGACGACGAGACGGCCGACCGGCACCGTACCGTGCTGGCCTCCGTCGGCCTGCCGCTGCGTTACCAGGCGGACGCCTGGCCGAAGCTGCTGGACGCCATGAAGATCGACAAGAAGTCGCGCGGCGACCTGATCCGCTTCATCGTCCTGGACGGCCTCGGCAAGACCTCCGTCCTGGAGGGCCCCGACCCGTCCCTGCTGGTCGCCGCCTACGCGGAGGTCTCGGCGTGACCAGGGTCATGGTGCTCAACGGCCCCAACCTCGGGCGGCTCGGCAGCCGCGAGCCGGACGTCTACGGCGCCACCTCCTACGCCGGGCTGGTCGAGCGCTGCACCGCGCTCGGCAAGGAGTTCGGCTTCGAGGTCGAGGTGCACGAGACCAACTCCGAGCAGCAGATGGTGGAGTGGCTGCACGAGGCGGCCGACGGCAAGGTGCCCGTGGTGATCAACCCGGGCGCGTTCACGCACTACTCGTACGCGATGCGGGACGCCGCCTCGCAGCGCACCGCGCCGCTGATCGAGGTGCACATCTCCAACCCGTACGCCCGGGAGACCTTCCGGCACACCTCGGTGATCGCCGCGGTGGCCTCCGGCACCATCGCGGGGTTCGGGCTCGGCTCGTACGAGCTGGCCCTGCGCGCCCTGGCCGAGCAACTCGCCACGCGCTGACGCCTGGTCAGCGGCCCGGTGGCGGACTGTGCCCGCCGCCGGGCCGCCGTGTAGTCTCCCCGCTGAGAGGTGTCGGGAGGTGACCGTGACGCAGTACGCCGGGGGCGGGCAGGTCCCGCCGCGTCCCGTCGCTCCGCCGGGGCCGCAGCCGTCGGGGGCCGCCGCGCCGCCGCCGGTGCCGCCCGCTCCGGCTCCTGTTCCCGCCGCCGCGCCGCCGGTTCCGGCCGCTCCGGTGCCGCCCGCTCCGGCTCCTGTTCCCGCCGCCGCGCCGCCGGTTCCGGCCGCTCCGGTGCCGCCCGCTCCTGTTGCCGCGCCCGCCCCGGCCGCACCCGCGCCCGGCGCGCCGGTCCCCGTCGGGTCCACCGGGCACTTCGTGCTGCCCTCCGGCACGCCCGTGCAACTCCCCGCCCACCCGCCGCAGCGGCACGCGCCCACCAGTCCGATCGCCGTCCTGCTGATCGGCCCGGCCGGGGCCGGCAAGACCACCGTCGCCCGGTACTGGGCCGAGCGCCGGCCCAGCCCGACCGCGCACATCAGCCTGGACGACGTCCGCGAGTGGGTGCAGTCCGGCTTCGCCAACCCGCAGTCCGGCTGGAACGACGCCTCCGAGGCGCAGTACCGGCTGGCCCGCCGCACCTGCGGCTTCGCCTGCCGCAACTACCTCGCCAACGGCATCTCCTGCATCATCGACGACGCCGTCTTCCCGGACCGCCCGGCCATCGGCCTCGGCGGCTGGAAGCGGCACATCGGCCCCGGCATGATCCCGGTCGTGCTGCTGCCCAGCCTGGACTCCGTGCTGCACCGCAACGCCCGGCGCGGCGGCACCCGGCGGCTCGGTGACGAGGAGGTGGCGCGGATCCACGGCCGGATGGCCGGCTGGTACAACTCCGGGCTGCCGATCATCGACAACTCGTACCTGGACGTGGCCGGCACCGCCGCCGAGCTGGACCGTGTCATCCTGGCCCGGCTGATGGGCATGCCGGTGCGCTGACCTGCGACGATCCGGCGGTGTCGGTGCCGGCTGCGATGATGTGCGGGTCCTGTCGAACCACCCCGGGGGAGCTGACGCCCGTGCCGGAAGGCCACATCATCCACCGCCTCGCCGCCGAGAACCGGAAGGCCTTCGGCGGCCGCCCGGTCGAGGTGTCCAGTCCGCAGGGCCGGTTCGCCGACGAGGCCAAGGCCATCGACGGGCAGTTGCTCACCGCGGCCGAAGCCGTCGGCAAGCACCTGTTCCTCGGCTTCGAGGAGGGCGCCTGGGTGCACGTCCACCTCGGCCTCTACGGCGGCTTCGCCTTCGGCACCGGGCCCGCGCCCGAGCCGGTCGGCCTGGTCCGGCTGCGGCTGGCCAACGACGACGGCTACGCAGACCTGCGCGGCCCCAACACCTGCGCGCTGGTCACCGGCGCGGAGAAGGCCGCCGTCGCGGCCCGGCTGGGCCCCGACCCGCTGCGCGCCGACGCCGACCCGCAGGCCGCCTGGCGCCGGATATCGGCCAGCCGGACGACCGTCGCCGCGCTGCTGATGGACCAGAAGGTGCTGGCCGGGGTGGGCAACGTCTACCGGGCCGAGGTGCTGTTCCGCCACGGGATCAACCCGCACCGCGCCGGCCGCGACCTCACCCGGGGCGAGTGGGACGCGATCTGGGCCGACCTGGTCGCCCTGATGCACGAGGGCGTCGGCGCGGGCCGGATCGACACCGTCCGCCCCGAGCACACCCCCGAGGCGATGGGCCGCCCGCCGCGCGTCGACGACCACGGCGGCGAGGTGTACGTCTACCGGCGGGCCGCGATGCCCTGCCTGGTCTGCGGCACCGACGTCCGGACGGAGCAGCACGCCGCGCGCAACCTCTTCTGGTGCCCCGCCTGCCAGGCGGCCTGACCGCGTTCGAGGGTTGCTCCGGCCGGGCCCCGGCGCGTCCTCCGGGGGGGGGGGAGCCGGTCAGCCGACGGCCGTGTTGGGCTCGTGGTGTTCGGCGGCGGCGCACGCGTCGAGGAGGGGGCGCAGGGCCTCGTCCACGAGCCGGTAGCGCACGACCCGCCCGTCCTTGTCTCCGGTGACCACGCCCGCGGTGCGGAGCAGCCGCAGGGCCTGGGACACGGCGGGGTCGCGCATGCCGGTGGCGACGGCGAGGTCGGAGACGGCGAGCGGGCCGGCCCGGTGGAGGGCGAGCAGGAGGGCGAGCCGCCCGGGGTCGGCGAGCAGGGAGAACCGCTCGGCCCAGGTGCGGACGTGCGCGGGGTCGCCGATCGCGGCGATGGCCTCGCAGACCCGGTGTCCGTCGATGGTGCGGTGGCCCGCGCGGTCGGCCGGTACGAGATGCATGCGCACATTGTTGCAGGAGGGGGCCTGTGATCCTGGACACCTGCGCAGGTGCGCAGCCTTGCAAGGGTGGGTCCTGGCCCCTACGGTGTTCCCCGCCGTGGTGCTCGGGAAGACCGGTGACGGATCCTCAGGGGTCCCAGTCCGGAGCGGCCCTCGCCACTGTGATCGGGCCATCGTGATCGTCGACGATGGAGAGACGTCCGTACCCACGACGCCACTGGGAGCCTCGCGCACCTGGGAAGGCGGGTACGGGACCCCCGTAAGCCAGGAGACCGGCCACGGCATCTCACGAAGTGTTTCCACGAGGTGCTGGAGCGTGACCCGAATGACCCTGCCCGAAACCGCCGCCGCCGAGGCGCCGGCGACACCGTCCGTGCTGCCCACGTTCCGCTGGAAGCGCGAGGACACCGTCCGCACGGCCGGGCTGATGGGGGTGATCCTGGCCATGCACGTGGTGGCCTTCGGGACGCTCGTCTTCCTGGTCGCGCCCCACAACTACGCGGTCGGCACCCAGGTCTTCGGGGTGGGCCTCGGGATCACCGCGTACACCCTCGGCATGCGGCACGCCTTCGACGCCGACCACATCGCGGTGATCGACAACACCACCCGCAAGCTGATGGCGGACGGCAAGCGGCCGGTCTCGGTCGGCTTCTGGTTCGCCCTCGGGCACTCCTCGATGGTGGTGCTGATGGCCGCCCTGGTGGCGGGCGGCGCGCAGCTGGCCAGCACGCTGATGGACGACGACTCGGCCACCCACAAGTGGCTCGGGATGGTCGGCACGACGGCCTCCGGGGCGTTCCTCTACCTGATCGGCGCGCTCAACCTGGCCGCGCTGCTCGGCATACTCAAGGTGTTCCGGGCGATGCGGGCCGGGTCGTACGACGAGGCGCAGCTGGAGGAGCACCTCAACTCGCGCGGCTTCATGGCCCGGGTGCTGAACCGGGCGACCCGGTCGATCACCCGGCCCGGGCAGATGTTCCCGGTGGGCATGGTGCTGGGGCTGGGCTTCGACACCGCGACCGAGGTCACCCTGATGGTGATGGCCGGGTCGGGCGCGGCGGCCGGGCTGCCCTGGTACGCGATCGTCTGCCTGCCGCTGCTGTTCGCGGCCGGGATGAGCCTGTTCGACACCCTGGACGGGACGTTCATGAACTTCGCGTACCAGTGGGCCTTCGCGAACCCGGTCCGGAAGGTGTACTACAACCTGACGATCACCGGGCTGTCGATCGCGGTGGCCTTCGTCATCGGCACCATCGAACTGGTCGGCGTGCTGCACGAGAAGCTCGATCTGACCGACCCGGTCACCGGCTGGATCGCGGGCATCTCGCTGGACAACGTCGGCTACGCGATCGCCGGGCTGTTCGTGGTGGTCTGGGCCGCGGCGATCGCCTACTGGAAGCTGGCCCGGGTGGAGAAGCGCTGGGTGGCCGCCGAGTAGCGACGGCTGCGATCAGCGACGGCAGCGAGCAGCGACGGCGCCTCCCCCGGGATTCCGGGGGAGGCGCCGTTTCGTCGCTGCGGGTCGGTGCCGGTCGTCGAGCGGGCGGGGTTCAGCGCTCTTCGCGGAAGTCGACGTGCCGGCGCGCGACCGGGTCGTACTTGCGCAGGACCATCCGGTCCGGGTCGTTGCGGCGGTTCTTGCGGGTCACGTACGTGTAGCCGGTGCCGGCGGTGGAGCGGAGCTTGATGACGGGGCGCAGTTCGCTGCGGGCCATGGGTGTCCTCCCGGGTTGGCGGGGTGTTCGGGGCTGGGGCGAAACCGTACACCGAAATGGAAGTCATTTTCATCTGGTGTAACGTGAGCTCCGTCCCGCCCATTCCCGGACGCCAGGGAGCACCCATGTCCGCCCACTGCCAACTCACCGGCCGCCGGCCCGGATTCGGCAACGCGATCTCGCACTCGCACCGCCGCACCCGCCGCCGCTTCGACCCCAACATCCAGCACAAGCGCTACTGGCTGCCCGGTGAGGGCCGGTACGTCCGGCTCACCCTCAGCGCCAAGGGCATCCGCACCATCGACACGATCGGCATCGAGGCCGCCGTCGCCCGCATCCGCGCCCGAGGGGGGAAGGTCTGATGGCCAAGCAGAGCAAGATCGCCAAGAACGAGCAGCGCCGCGCCGTCGTGGCCCGGTACGCCGAGCGCCGCGCCGAGCTCAAGCGGATCATCGCCCACCCCGGCACCGCCCCCGCCGAACGCGCGGACGCCCAGGCCGAACTCGCCCGCCAGCCCCGCGACGCCAGCGCCACCCGGATCCGCAACCGCGACGCCGTCGACGGCCGCCCCCGCGGCTACCTGCGCGCCTTCGGCCTCTCCCGGGTCAACCTCCGCGTCCACGCCCACGCCGGCCACCTGCCCGGCGTCCGCAAGGCCAGCTGGTGAGCGGCGTGGACGGGATCAAACTGCCCGTGGTGGTCGTCGCCGGACTGCACGCCGACGAACGCCGCGCCGCCGTCCGGGAGTTGGCGGCGGCCGCGGTGGACGCGGTGGTCCTCCACCATGACCTGCGGGAGGCCTCGCAGGGCGTCGTCCACCGTGAACTGCGCGACGCGGGAGGCGGGTTCGACGCCGCCGACGTCCCGCTGGTGAACGACTGCCCCTGCTGCGCCCTGCGCGAGGACCTGCTGCCGCGACTGCTGCGGATCGCCGACGAGGGCCGGTACGGGCTCGCGATCGTCGAACTGTGGGGCGGCAGCGACCCGCACCCGGCCGTCGAGGTGATCGCCGGGGGAGAGGCGGACGGCCGCCACCTGGAGGACGCCGTCGAACTCGCGGGCGTGGTCACGGCCGTCGACCCGGACCGGCTGATCGGCGAACTCTCCGTCTCCGACGACCTGGTGGAGCACGGCGAGCACACCGCCCGCCAGGACCAGCGGACCCGCGCGGAGGCGCTCGCCCACCAGGTCGAGTACGCCACCACCCTCGCCGTCCCGCGCGCGACGGCGCACGCGCCCGGGCTCGCGTTGCTCCGCCAGCTCCACCCCACCGCCCGGGTCGTCCGGCTCGGCACCGGGGCGCTCACCCGGGCCGCCCTCGGCGGCTTCGACGTCGCCGCCGCCCGCGACCGGGTCAACCCGGCGATCGCGCTGCTCCCGCAGGAGAGCGACGAGGCCGGCGTCACCACGCTGGTCTGGGAGCGCCGCCGCCCGCTGCACCCCGAGCGGCTGCACCGGGCGCTGGAACTGCTCGTCCCCGCCGCCCAGCGCAGCCGCGGCCGCTTCTGGCTGGCCAACCGGCCCGACCTGATGCTCGCCTGGGACGCCGCCGGGGCCAACCTCGCCGTCGAGGAGTGCGGCCCCTGGCTCACCTCCCTGCCCGACGCCGCCTGGGAGCTCTACCCGCCCGCCCGCCGGGCCGCCGCCGCCCTCGACTGGCACCCTCTGCACGGCGACCGGGTGCAGCAGCTCAGCTTCACCGCGGAGGGCCTCGACGTCGACGGCGTCACCGGGCTGCTCGACTCCTGTCTGCTCACCGACGCCGAACTCGCGGCGGGCGCACCCGGCTGGAAGGCCCTGCCGGACGCCTTCCGGGACCTGCTCGACCCCGTTCACTGAGGAGCCGTCACTGTGCGTAAGCGACCGAACCCGCCCAAGGCCCGGCCGAACCCGTTGTTCGCGGCCGGCATCGAGTACCTCGACTACAAGGACACCGACCTGCTGCGGCGCTTCGTCTCCGACCGCGGCAAGATCCGGAGCCGCCGCGTCACCCGGCTCACCGTCCAGCAGCAGCGCGCCGTGGCCAGGGCCGTCAAGAACGCCCGCGAGATGGCCCTCCTCCCGTACGCCGCCGGCACCACCCGGTAACCGGTCCCACCGTCACCACTGCCACCACCGTCACCACCCGACAAGGAGCCCCCGATGGCCGTCCCCAAGCGCAAGACGTCCCGCAGCAACACCCGGCACCGCCGGGCCCAGTGGAAGGGCAAGGCCCCGAAGCTCGTCCCGATCACCCTCAACGGCCGCGAACTGCTCGTCCCCCAGAACCTGGTCCCCGCCTACCGCCGCGGCCTGATCGACCCGGAGGGGGCGTAGCGACCACGGAGGGGGCGTGCGGGGGTGGGGGCGCGCCCTGTCGGGGGTGCTCGGCGGGCGGATCGGAGTGGGGGTTCGTAGGCTCGACGCATGTCTGATGCGTACGCGGGTCGGCGGGAGCGGGTGAGGGAGCACTGCAGTGCGGCCGGGGCCGATGCGGCGCTGATCACCCGGGCGGCGAACGTGCGGTATCTGACGGGCTGCGCGCCCTGCGGGGCGACGCTGCTGCTGACCCGGGAGCGGGTGCTGCTGGCAGTGCCGGACGATCTGCCGGCGGACGACACCGGGGAACACCTGATCGCGCCGGACGTCACCCAGGTACCGGTGGCGGCGGCGGCGGACACCGCCCTGGCGGCGGCCGCCGCCGCCGTGCGACTGGGCGTGGCGGACCTGGCGGTGGAGGAGCACGACCTGACCGTCAGCCGCCACCGCGCGGTGGCGGGCCTGGCGGAGGGGGCCCGGCTGGCCGACCTGGGGCAGGTGGTCGAGCGGCTGCGGGTGGTCAAGGACGAGCACGAGATCGCCGACCTGCGGATCGCCGCCGAGATCGCCGACCAGGCGCTCGGCGAGCTGCTGGAGTCGATCCTGGTCGGCCGCACCGAACGGCACCTGGCGATGGAGCTGGAACGCCGGATGATCGACCACGGCGCGGACCGGGCGGCCTACCCGGTGTCCGTCGGCACCGGCAGCCACTCCGGCCAGCCCGCCCACCAGCCGACCGACCGCCGGGTGGAGGAGGGCGACTTCCTCACCGTGGTGATGGGCGCCCAGTACCGGGGCTACGGCGTCTCCACCGCCCGGACCTTCGTGATCGGCGCCGCGCCCGCGCCCTGGCAGGTGGAGCTGCACCGGCTGGTGTTCCGGGCCCAGCGGGCCGCCCGGGAGGCGCTCGGGCCGGGCGTGGAGCAGTGCGTGCCCGACCGGGCCGCGCGGCAGATCCTGGAGGCGGCCGGCCACACCGAGACCTCCCCGCACCCGGTGGGCCACGGCATCGGGCTGGAGATCCGGGAGGCGCCGCGCCTCGGTCCGTCGGACATGGGTAAACTGGACAGCCGCGTGCCGGTCACCGTCGGCCCAGGGGTCCACCTCCCGGGCAAGGGCGGTGTCCGGATCGAGGACACGCTCGTGGTGCGTCCCCCAGAGGAGGGCGGGCCGGAGCTGCTCACCATCACCACCAAGGAGCTCCTCGCCCTGTGACCGCGGCCGCCCGTCGGCCGTCGGCGGCAGGACGCAAGCCTTGGTTCCTTGACAGCTATATCCAGGAGTAAGTGCGCCCGTGGCTTCCACGAACGATCTCAAGAACGGCATGGTCCTCAAGCTGGAGGGCGGCAAGCTCTGGTCCGTCGTCGAGTTCCAGCACGTCAAGCCCGGCAAGGGCCCGGCCTTCGTGCGCACGAAGCTCAAGGAGGTCCTGACCGGCAAGGTCGTCGACAAGACCTTCAACGCCGGCACCAAGGTCGAGACCGCCAACGTCGACAAGCGCGGCATGCAGTTCTCGTACAAGGACGGCGAGAACTTCGTGTTCATGGACACGGACACCTACGACCAGATCGTGGTCGAGCCGGCCGTCGTCGGCGACGCCTCCAAGTACCTGCTGGAGGGCTTCGAGGCCCTGGTCGCCATGTACGAGGGCTCCCCGCTGTACATCGAGCTCCCGGCCTCCGTCGAGCTGCTGATCTCCCACACCGAGCCGGGCGTCCAGGGCGACCGCTCCACCGGCGGCTCCAAGCCGGCCACGCTGGAGACCGGTGCCGAGATCGCCGTGCCGCTCTTCATCGTCACCGGTGAGAAGATCAAGGTCGACACCCGCGACGGCAGCTACCTCGGCCGGGTGAAGTAAGTCCGTGTCGGCCGCACGTAGCAAGGCCCGCACCCGGGCCTTCCAGATCCTCTTCGAGGCCGACCACCGCGGGGTCGACCCGCAGCGGGTCCTCGCGGACTGGGTGGCCCGCGCCCGCGAGCCGAAGCCCGACGAGGGCACCCCGCAGGTCGGCGAGTACACCATGGAGCTGATCGAGGGGTACGTCCAGCACGCTCGCCGGATCGACGACCTGATCTCGCAGTACGCGGTGGGCTGGACCCTCGACCGGATGCCGATCGTGGACCGCAACGTCCTGCGGCTCGGCGCCTACGAGCTGATCTGGGAGGACGGCGTCCCGGACGCGGTCGTCCTGGACGAGGCCGTGGAGATCGCCAAGGAGTTCTCCACGGACGACTCCCCGGCCTTCGTCAACGGCCTGCTCGCCCGTTTCCTGGAGCTGAAGCCGAGCATCCGCCGGTAGGTCCCGACCACCGGTGGCGGTGAGACCCGCAGAACGGCCGCTGGACCCGGATTCCGGGTCCGGCGGCCGTCGCGCGTTTCACCCGGGCGGCGTAAGGTGGTGCCCTACTCGCCAGTAACTTGGCGTTCGGAAACCCGCAGTGAAGGGCAGGCCACCCCCATGACCACCGCGACCCGCAGCGAGTTCGACCAGGGCATCGCCCTGACCCGGCACCCTGACGAGCCCGGCCGCTACGAGGCCGAACTCGGTGCCGGCTGGCAGATCGGCGGCGGGGTCAACGGCGGGCTGCTGCTCGCCGTCGCCGGACACGCGCTGTCGCTGGAGCACGGTGACCACCCCGACCCGGTGTCGATCAGTGGTTACTACCTGTCCGCCTCCACGCCCGGCCCGGCCACCGTCCGCACCGAGGTGCTGCGCACCGGCCGCGGGCTCTCCACCGGCACCGCCTCGCTCAGCCAGGACGGCGTGGAGCGGCTGCGGGTGGTCGCCAGCCACGGCGACCTCTCCACCGCCGACGGCGAGGTGCGCACCAGCGCCGTGCCGCCGCAGCTGCCGCCGCCGGACCAGTGCGTCGGCGTCGAGCACGCGCCCCGGGAGCTGATCGCCCAGGCCGAGCTGTTGGAGCGCTTCGACCTGCGGCTGGACCCGGCCACCATCGGCTGGGCGCTCGGGCAGCCGTCCGGCAACGGGCGGATCCAGGGCTGGTTCCGGCTCGCCGACGGCCGCGATCCCGACCCGCTGCTGCTCCTGCTGGTCGCCGACGCGCTGCCGCCGGTGACCTTCGACCTGGGCATGCCCGGGTGGGCCCCGACCGTCGAACTGACCGTCCACCTGCGGGCCAGGCCGGTCCCGGGCTGGTTGCGGGTCACCCACGCCACCCGCAACGTGGCCGGCGGGTACTTCGAGGAGGACGCCGAGGTCTGGGACGAGTCCGGCCGCCTGGTCGCGCAGTCCCGCCAGCTCGCCCGGGTGCCGCGGACGGCGTGAATCACATCGTCTTACCGTCGGTTACATTTCTGTGACACGCCGTACGTGTGCGGCGCGCGCGGATGGGGAGATAGACGGTCAGCGGCGAGCCGGCCGCTGACCGTCACCCGCCGACGGTACCCGTCGATGCCAGGAGCCATCCCGTGAGCGAGCGCAGCGAGCGAACCACCGAGAGGCGCGCAGGGGCGCAGGCCCGTGCCGAGCGCAGCGAGGTGGGCGCATGAGCCGCAACGGCCGTGCCCGCCGCAACTCCGACTGCATCGCCGGCGGCCCGCGACCCACGGTGCGGGCGCCGCACCAGCGGCGGCGGGCCGAGGGGGCCGAGCAGGCGTTCGTCATCGGGATCCTGACCAGCGCGGCCGACTTCGCCCGGGCCCGCGCCTGGGGGCTGTCGAACGCCGCCGACCACGAGCACTACCTGGCCGAGACCGCCGAGCTGCTGGCCGACGCCCTGGACCGCTTCGACACCGTGCGGGCCCGGATGTTCCACCCGCAGGACTTCGCGGAGTTCTGCGTGCTGCACGGGCTGGACCCGGCCGAGCCGCTCGCCCGCGACCGCTACCTGGTCAATCCGCCGTTGCAGACCCAGCTGTTGGCCTATCAGGGCGAGGAACTGGCCGGGGACTTCGTGCCGCGCCTGGTCCGGGCCCGGGAGAACGGGCTGACGCTCTGCCACGCCGACCTGCTGCTGGACGGCGGCCTGTCCGGGGCCGCGGGCGAGGTCGACGAGGAGCACGCCCGCTGGGTGCGCGCCGCCCGCCAGCGCGGCGCCGAGGTGTTCCGCCGGATGCTGGTCGGCGCGGGCGCCGGGGTGTACGAGCTGCGGCTGCGGGTGGACGCGCCGGGCGGGCGGCTGACCGCGGCGGCCCGGGTGCTGCAGTGGGAGGACGGCGTGGTCCGGATCAACGACGAGGACCTGGAGCTGGTCTGCGCGGTGCTGTGCGCCGGATTGGCGCTGGAGCTGCCGGGGGTGGCGGTGCTGCACGGCTCGCAGGGCTCGGTGGCGGCGGGCGGCGCCCGTGGCGGAGCCGCCGACGAGCACTTCCTGCCGGCCTCCTGGGCCTGGTCGAGCGGCGGGCAGGACTGGGCGCCGGCTGCCGGGCCGGTGCGGCTGGACGGCGTGGCGGCGCAGCCCGGCTACAGCCTGGGGACGGTCTGCTGAGCCGGCCGTGGACGCGCGACGGCGCGGCCCCCGGGATGCGGGGTGCCGCGCCGTGACGTTTCTGCACGGCCCGGGGCGTGGCCAGGACCGCGGACCGAGCCGGCGGGAGCCGGTGCGGCGAGCGTCAGCTCGCCTCCTCCTCGCGCACCGCGCGGCGCGCGTCGGGGTTCAGCACGCCCCAGGAGATCAGCTGCTCGGTGAGGATCGACGGCGACTGGTCGTAGATGACCGCCAGGGTGCGCAGGTCGTCCTGGCGGATCGACAGCACCTTGCCGTTGTAGTCGCCGCGCTGGCTCTGGATCGTCGCCGCGTAGCGCTGCAGCGGGCCGGCCTTCTCGGACGGGACCTGGGTCAGTCTCTCCAGGTCGAGCACCAGACGCGGCGGCGGCTCGGCCGCGCCGCCGGGGGTGCCGCCGGGCAGCAGCTCCTGCACCGGGACGCCGTAGAACTCCGCCAGCTCGGCCAGCCGCTGCACGGTGACCGCACGGTCGCCGCGCTCGTACGAGCCGACGACGACTGCCTTCCAGCGCCCCTGGGACTTCTCCTCGACACCGTGCAGGGAGAGACCCTGCTGAGTGCGGATCGCTCGGAGCTTGCCTCCGAGTTGCTTCGCGTAGTCGCTGGACATTGATCTCCCCGGACGAGATTGCTTCGCGTTCAGTGGTGGGTCACGGACGATTGCCGACGCCGTTACCGGTGGGTTCGACGTCCGTCTCGTAACTCACTGTGAGGTTACGTAGAGTAAGGTAGCTGCGTCAAGCCGAATGGGGCAGTCGTGCGAATGGCCCGCATCCGCGGCGCGTCCGGGGCGTGAACCCGGCGAAGCGGAATGGTGCGTGTCCGGTTGCCTCCCGGCCCGCTGCTAGGATGGCTCGAAGCCCGCGCCCGGTCGGCGGGGGCAGTCCCAGACATCCTTTAAGGCCCGTCCAGTGAGGCGGGGAAGGAGGTCCGCTTCGGCATGACCACACACCAAGATTCGACGCCGCGACCGCCGCACCAGGTGCTGGACGGCACGGACATCGCCCGGGTCGTCACCCGGATAGCGCACGAGATCGTCGAGCGCGCCAAGGGCGCCGAGGACGTCGTGCTGCTCGGCATCCACACCAGGGGCGTCCACCTCGCCCGCCGCCTGCACGGCCGACTGGCCCAGATCACCGGGCGCGAGATCCCGCTCGGGGCCCTGGACATCACCATGTACCGGGACGACCTGCGGCTCAAGCCCGCCCGCGCCCTGGAGCACACCGAGATCCCGTCCGGCGGCATCGACGGCAAGCTCGTCATCCTCGTCGACGACGTGCTCTTCTCCGGCCGCACCATCCGGGCCGCGCTCGACGCGCTGAACGACATCGGCCGCCCGCGCGCCGTCCAGCTCGCCGTCCTGGTCGACCGCGGCCACCGCGAGCTGCCGATCCGGGCCGACTACGTGGGCAAGAACCTCCCCACCTCGCTGCGCGAGGCCGTGCAGGTGCGCCTGTCCGACAGCGACGGCGTGGACGCCGTGCTGGTCGGCGACCGCGACTACACCGATGCGTCGCGCTCCGCGCGCGATGAACAGGGTTCGCAGGCCCTGGCCTCCCAGCCGTCCGAACCGCACCTCCCGGAGTAACCCGCGTGAAGCGCCACCTCGTCTCCGCCGCCGATCTCACCCGCGACGACGCGCTGCTGATCCTGGACACCGCCGAGGAGCTGGCCCAGCTCTCCGGACGGGCCGTCAAGAAGCTGCCCACGCTGCGCGGCCGGACCGTCGTCAACCTCTTCTTCGAGGACTCGACCCGCACCAAGACCTCCTTCGAGGTCGCCGAGAAGCGGCTCTCCGCCGACGTCATCAACTTCTCCGCCAAGGGCTCCTCGGTCTCCAAGGGCGAGAGCCTCAAGGACACCGCGCTCACCCTCCAGGCGATGGGCGCCGACGCGGTCGTCGTCCGGCACCACGCCTCGGGCGCGCCGGCCCGTCTCGCCCAGTCCCACTGGCTGCACGGCAGCGTGATCAACGCCGGTGACGGCACCCACGAGCACCCCACCCAGGCGCTGCTCGACGCCTTCACCATGCGCCGCCACCTCAACGCCGGGCTGGGCCACGACCTCGCCGGGCGCCGGGTGACCATCGTCGGCGACATCCTGCACAGCCGGGTCGCCCGTTCCAACGTGCACCTGCTGACCACCCTCGGTGCCCAGGTGACCTTCGTCGCCCCGCCGACGCTGCTGCCGATCGGCATCGAGAACTGGCCCTGCGAGGTCAGCTACGACCTGGACCGCGTGCTCCCCAAGACGGACGCGGTGATGATGCTCCGGGTGCAGCGCGAGCGGATGAACGCCGCGTTCTTCCCGACCGAGCGCGAGTACAGCCGCCGCTACGGCCTGAACGGCACCCGGATGTCCCAGCTGCCCGAGCACGCCATCGTGATGCACCCCGGCCCGATGGTGCGCGGCATGGAGATCACCGCCGAGGTCGCCGACTCGCCGCGCTGCACCGTGGTCGAGCAGGTCGCCAACGGCGTGTCGGTCCGGATGGCCGTCCTGTACCTGCTGCTCGGGGGAGCCACCCTCAACGACGCCCGCACCGACTCCGTGGAGACCGCTCAGTGACCACCTACCTGATCCGCAACGCCCAGATCCTCGGCGGTGCCCCGCAGGACCTCCACCTCGCCGACGGTGTGATCCAGGCGATCGGCACCGACCTGGCGGTCGAGGCGGACATCGAGATCGAGGCCGGCGGCCTGATCGTGCTGCCCGGTCTCGTCGACCTGCACACCCACCTGCGCGAGCCCGGCCGCGAGGACGCCGAGACCGTGCTCACCGGCACCCGGGCCGCCGCGATGGGCGGCTTCACCGCCGTGCACGCGATGGCCAACACCACCCCGGTGGCCGACACCGCCGGCGTGGTCGAGCAGGTCTGGCGGCTCGGCCAGGAGGCCGGCTACTGCGACGTGCAGCCGGTCGGCGCCGTCACCGTCGGCCTGGAGGGCAACAAGCTCGCCGAGCTGGGCGCGATGCACGAGTCCGCCGCGAACGTGCGGGTCTTCTCCGACGACGGCAAGTGCGTGGACGACGCGGTGCTGATGCGCCGCGCCCTGGAGTACGTCAAGGCCTTCGACGGCGTCGTCGCCCAGCACGCCCAGGAGCCGCGGCTCACCGAGGGCGCCCAGATGAACGAGGGCCAGGTCTCCGGCGAGCTCGGGCTCGGCGGCTGGCCGGCCGTCGCCGAGGAGTCGATCATCGCGCGGGACGTGCTGCTCGCCGCGCACGTCGGCTCCCGGCTGCACGTCTGCCACGTCTCCACCGCAGGCTCGGTCGAGATCATCCGCTGGGCCAAGGCCAAGGGCTGGGACGTCACCGCCGAGGTCACCCCGCACCACCTGCTGCTCACCGACGAGCTGGTCCGCTCCTACGACCCGGTCTACAAGGTCAACCCGCCGCTGCGCACCGCCGAGGACGTCCAGGCGCTGCGCAAGGCGCTCGCGGACGGCACCATCGACGCCGTCGCCACCGACCACGCGCCGCACCCGGACGAGGACAAGGACTGCGAGTGGGCCGTCGCCGCGATGGGCATGGTCGGCCTGGAGACCGCGCTGTCGGTCGTGCAGCAGACCATGGTGGACACCGGCCTGCTGAACTGGGAGGGCGTCGCCGACCGCATGTCGCACCGCCCGGCCCGGATCGGCCGTCTCGCCGGACAGGGCCGTCCCGTCTCGGTCGGTGAGCCGGCCAACCTGGTGCTGTTCGATCCCGCGTACCGTGGTGCCGTGAACCCGGACAGCTTCGCCACCCGTAGCCGCAACACCCCGTACAAGGGCCTTGACCTGCCCGGACGGGTGCACGCCACCTTCCTGCGGGGGCGCGCCACCGTGCTGGCCGGCGAGCTGGCCGAGCAGGGCGGGGCGGCGTGACCGGCCCGGCCGCGCTCGCCCAGGAGCAGGCCAAGGTCACCAACTGGCCCGGGTACATCGGCTGGGCCGTCGGCCTGCTGATCGTCATCGGGCTCGTCTACTGGCTGATGCGGCAGGGCTGGAACTGGCGGCGCACCCTCCAGTCCGGCATCCCGCCGCTGCCCGCCGTGCCGGCCGGCGCCGGGCGGACCATCCTGGAGACCAGCGGGCGCTACCACGGCTCCACCACCGCCGGGAACTGGCTCGACCGGGTCGTCGCGCACGGCCTGGGCACCCGCAGCCGCGCCGACCTCACCCTCGGCGAGGACGGCCTGCTGGTGCGGCGTCCCGGTGACGTCGACCTCTGGATCCCGGCCGAGCACCTGACCGGTGCCCGCACGGACTCCGGGATCGCCGGCAAGGTCGTCCCGGCCGGGCTGCTCGTCGTCACCTGGACGCACGAGGGCACCGAGCTGGACTCGGGCTTCCGGGCCGACCACCCGGACGAGCACGCCGCCTGGGTCGAGGCGATCGCCCAACTCGCAACACGTACGAAGACGAAGACGGAAGAGGCCGCTCAATGACCGCACCTGCCCCCACCACGCAGCGCCGACGGCGGGAGCGCACCCCCGCCGTGCTCGTCCTGGAGGACGGCCGGACCTTCCGCGGCGAGGCCTACGGCGCGACCGGCGAGACCTTCGGCGAGGCCGTCTTCAACACCGGCATGTCCGGCTACCAGGAGACCCTCACCGACCCGTCGTACCACCGCCAGGTGGTCGTGATGACCGCCCCGCAGATCGGCAACACCGGCTGGAACGACGAGGACGACGAGTCCAAGCGGATCTGGGTCGCCGGGTACGTCGTACGCGACCCCGCCCGGGTGGCGTCCAACTGGCGCTCCACCCGCTCGCTGGACGAGGAGCTCGTCCGCCAGGGCGTCGTCGGCATCAGCGGCATCGACACCCGGGCGCTCACCCGCCACCTGCGCGAGCGCGGCGCGATGCGCTGCGGCATCTTCTCCGGCGAGGCGCTGACCGACCAGGCCGAACTGCTCGCCCGGGTGCAGCGGTCGCCCGAGATGAAGGGCGCCGACCTGTGCGCCGAGGTGGCCACCACCGAGGCGTACGTCGTGCCCGCGATCGGTCCCGGCGGCGAAGCCCTGCCCATCGGCACTGCGGAGTTCACCGTCGCCGCGCTGGACCTCGGCATCAAGGGGATGACCCCGCAGCGGATGGCCGAGCGCGGCATCGAGGTGCACGTGCTGCCGGCCAACTCCACCCTGGAGGACCTCTACGCGGTCCAGCCGGACGGCGTGTTCTTCTCCAACGGCCCGGGCGACCCGGCCACCGCCGACCACCAGGTCGCCGTCGCGCAGGGCGTGCTGGAGCGCGGGACCCCGTTCTTCGGGATCTGCTTCGGCAACCAGATCCTCGGCCGCGCGCTGGGCTTCGGCACCTACAAGCTCAAGTACGGCCACCGCGGCATCAACCAGCCGGTGCAGGACCGCACCACCGGCAAGGTCGAGGTGACCGCGCACAACCACGGCTTCGCCGTGGACGCACCGCTGGACCGGGTGAGCGACACCCCCTTCGGGCGGGTCGAGGTCTCCCACGTCTGCCTCAACGACGACGTGGTCGAGGGCCTCCAGGCGCTCGACGTCCCCGCCTTCAGCGTGCAGTACCACCCCGAAGCGGCGGCCGGCCCGCACGACGCGGCCTACCTCTTCGACCGGTTCGTCGAGCTCATGCGAGGCGACGACAAGCACAGCGTGAAGCTCATGGAGGGCCAGCGTGCCTAAGCGCACTGACATCAAGTCCGTCCTGGTGATCGGGTCCGGCCCGATCGTGATCGGCCAGGCCGCCGAGTTCGACTACTCGGGCACGCAGGCCTGCCGCGTCCTCAAGGCCGAGGGCCTGCGGGTCGTGCTGGTCAACTCCAACCCGGCCACGATCATGACCGACCCGGAGATCGCCGACGCCACCTACGTCGAGCCGATCACCCCGGAGTTCGTCGAGCGGATCATCGCCAAGGAGCGCCCCGACGCGCTGCTGCCGACCCTCGGCGGGCAGACCGCGCTCAACACCGCGATCTCCCTGCACTCGGCCGGGACGCTGGAGAAGTACGGCGTCGAGCTGATCGGCGCCGACGTGGTGGCGATCAACAAGGGCGAGGACCGCGAGCTGTTCAAGGGCGTCGTCGAGGCGGTCAACGCCAAGATCGGCCACGGCGAGTCCGCCCGCTCGGTCATCTGCCACTCGATGGACGACGTGCTGGCCGGCGTCGACACGCTCGGCGGCTACCCGGTCGTCGTGCGCCCCTCCTTCACCATGGGCGGCGCCGGCTCCGGCTTCGCCCACGACGAGGAGGACCTGCGCCGCATCGCCGGCCAGGGCCTGGCCCTCTCGCCGACCACCGAGGTGCTCCTGGAGGAGTCCATCCTCGGCTGGAAGGAGTACGAGCTGGAGCTGATGCGCGACAAGAACGACAACGTCGTGGTCGTCTGCTCCATCGAGAACTTCGACCCGATGGGCGTGCACACCGGTGACTCGATCACCGTCGCCCCGGCGATGACCCTCACCGACCGTGAGTACCAGATCCTGCGCGACATCGGCATCGCCGTGATCCGCGAGGTCGGCGTCGACACCGGCGGCTGCAACATCCAGTTCGCCGTCAACCCCGACGACGGCCGGGTCATCGTCATCGAGATGAACCCGCGGGTGTCGCGCTCCTCCGCGCTGGCCTCGAAGGCGACCGGCTTCCCGATCGCCAAGATCGCCGCCAAGCTGGCCGTCGGCTACACGCTCGACGAGATCCCCAACGACATCACCGAGCAGACCCCGGCCTCCTTCGAGCCGGCCCTCGACTACGTCGTGGTGAAGGTCCCCCGGTTCGCGTTCGAGAAGTTCCCGAGCGCCGACGCCACGCTGACCACCACCATGAAGTCGGTCGGCGAGGCCATGGCCATGGGCCGCAACTTCCCCGAGGCGCTGCAGAAGGCGCTGCGCTCGCTGGAGAAGAAGGGCTCCCAGTTCTCCTGGACCGGCCCGGTCGGCGACAAGGCCGAGCTGCTGGTCAAGGCGGTCGTGCCGACCGACGGCCGGATCAACACCGTGATGCAGGCCATCCGGGCCGGCGCCACCCCGGAGGAGGTGTTCGAGGCCACCAAGATCGACCCGTGGTTCGTCGACCAGCTCTTCCTGCTCGACGAGATCGCCGGCGAGCTGACCGAGGCCGCCGAGCTCACCCCCGAACTGCTGCGCCACGCCAAGCGGCACGGCTTCTCCGACCAGCAGATCGGCGAGATCCGCGGCCTGAAGCCGGACGTCGTCCGCGAGGTCCGGCACGCGCTCGGCATCCGCCCGGTGTTCAAGACCGTCGACACCTGCGCCGCCGAGTTCGCCGCCAAGACCCCGTACTTCTACTCGTCCTACGACGAGGAGAACGAGGTCGCCCCGCGCACCAAGCCGGCCGTGATCATCCTCGGCTCCGGCCCGAACCGCATCGGCCAGGGCATCGAGTTCGACTACTCCTGCGTGCACGCCTCCTTCGCGCTGGCCGACGCCGGGTACGAGACCGTGATGGTCAACTGCAACCCGGAGACCGTCTCCACCGACTACGACACCTCCGACCGGCTCTACTTCGAGCCGCTCACCCTGGAGGACGTGCTGGAGATCGTCCACGCCGAGCAGCAGGCCGGCCCGCTGGCCGGCGTGATCGTCCAGCTCGGCGGCCAGACCCCGCTCGGCCTGGCCCAGGCGCTCAAGGACAACGGCGTGCCGATCGTCGGCACCCAGCCCGAGGCGATCGACCTCGCCGAGGAGCGCGGCGCCTTCGGCCGCGTGCTGCGCGACGCCGGCCTGCCCGCCCCCAAGCACGGCACCGCCTTCTCCTTCGCCGAGGCCAAGGCCATCGCCGACGAGATCGGCTACCCGGTGCTCGCCCGCCCGTCGTACGTGCTCGGCGGCCGCGGCATGGAGATCGTCTACGACGAGGCCTCGCTCGCCTCCTACCTGGAGCGCCACGCCGGCCTGATCTCCGAGCACCCGGTGCTCATCGACCGCTTCCTCGACGACGCGGTGGAGATCGACGTCGACGCGCTCTACGACGGCACCGAGCTCTACCTCGGCGGCGTCATGGAGCACATCGAGGAGGCCGGCATCCACTCCGGCGACTCCGCCTGCGCGCTGCCCCCGATCACCCTCGGCGGCTACGACATCAAGCGCCTGCGCACCTCCACCGAGGCCATCGCGCGCGGCGTCGGCGTCCGCGGCCTGATCAACATCCAGTTCGCACTGGCCGGGGACATCCTGTACGTGCTGGAGGCCAACCCGCGCGCCTCCCGCACCGTGCCGTTCACCTCCAAGGCGACCGCCGTGCCGCTGGCCAAGGCCGCCGCCCGGATCTCGCTCGGCGCCACCATCGCCGAACTGCGCGCCGAGGGCCTGCTCCCGGCCGAGGGCGACGGCGGCACGCTGCCGGCCGACGCGCCGATCGCGGTCAAGGAGGCCGTGATGCCGTGGAGCCGCTTCCGCGACATCCACGGCCGCGGCGTGGACACCGTGCTCGGCCCGGAGATGCGCTCGACCGGCGAGGTCATGGGCATCGACAAGGTCTTCGGCACGGCCTACGCCAAGGCCCAGGCCGGCGCCTACGGCGCGCTGCCGACCAAGGGCAAGGTCTTCGTCTCGGTCGCCAACCGCGACAAGCGCAACCTGGTCTTCCCGGCCCGCGCGCTGGTCGGCCTCGGCTTCGAGGTGCTCGCCACCGCCGGCACCGCCGAGGTGCTGCACCGCGGCGGCATCCCGTCCACGCTGGTGCGCAAGCACAGCGAGGGCGAGGGCCCCAACGGCGAGCGGACCATCGTCCAGCTGATCCACGACGGTGAGGTCGACCTCATCATCAACACGCCGTACGGCACCGGCGGGCGCCTCGACGGCTACGAGATCCGCACCGCCGCCGTGTCCCGCGGCGTGCCCTGCCTGACCACGGTCCAGGCGATGGGCGCGGCCGTCCAGGGCATGGACGCGCTGCTGCGCGACGAGGTCGGGGTGATGTCGCTCCAGGAGCACGCCGCGCTGATCAACGCCGGCCGCAAGTAGCACCACCGCAGTGGGGGGCACCGAGGCCGGCCGGGTGCCCCCCACTTCCATGCCCTGATCCGGGTGCTCACGCTCAGATCCGGGCCCTGATCCGGGAGTTGGGTTTTTGTACAAGCTGCTGTTCGACCTCGTCTTCAAGAAGATGGACCCCGAGAAGGCCCACCACCTCGCCTTCTTCTGGATCCGGCTCGCCTCCTCGGTGCCCGGCCTGCGCACGCTGGTGCGGCTGGTGCTCGCCCCGCGTGACCGGGCGCTGCACACCACCGCCCTCGGCCTCGACCTGCCGGGGCCGTTCGGCCTGGCGGCCGGCTTCGACAAGAACGGCGTCGGCATCGACGGCCTGGCGATGCTCGGCTTCGACTACGTCGAGATCGGCACCATCACCGGCGAGCCCCAGCCGGGCAACCCGACGCCCCGGCTGTTCCGCCTGGTCGAGGACCGCGCGCTGATCAACCGGATGGGCTTCAACAACCAGGGCTCGGCCCGGGTCGCCGCGCGCCTCGCCGCCCGCCCGCACACCAGCTCCACCCCGGTGATCGGCGTCAACATCGGCAAGACCAAGGTGGTCGAGGAGGCCGACGCCGTCGCCGACTACGTCAAGTCCACCGAGCGGCTGGCCAAGTACGCCGACTACCTGGTCGTCAACGTCAGTTCGCCGAACACCCCCGGGCTGCGCAACCTCCAGGCCGTGGACCACCTGCGCCCGCTGCTCGCCGCCGTCCGCGAGGCCGCCGACCGCACCACCGCGCACCACGTCCCGCTGCTGGTCAAGATCGCCCCCGACCTGGCCGACGAGGACGTCGACGCGGTCGCCGACCTCGCCCTGGAACTGGGCCTGGACGGCATCATCGCCACCAACACCACGATCGGTCGCGAAGGCCTGCGCGCCGACGCCGCCCGGGTCGAGGAGATCGGCATGGGCGGCCTGTCCGGCGCCCCGCTCAAGGCCCGCGCCCTGGAGGTGCTCCAGCGCCTGCGCGCCCGGACCGGGGGCCGGCTGACGCTCGTCTCGGTCGGCGGCGTCGAGACCGCCGAGGACGCCTGGCAGCGGATCGTCCACGGCGCGGACCTCGTCCAGGGCTACAGCGCCTTCATCTACGAGGGCCCGTTCTGGTGCCGCCGGATCCACCGGGGCCTCTCCGCCCGGATCCGGGCCGCGGGGTTCCGCGACCTGGCAGCCGCCGTCGGCAGCGCCGTCGACGGCACCAGGGCCGCCTCCTGAACCACCGTGCGGCCCCGGCCCGTACGACGCCCCGTACGAGCCGCGCACGACCTCCGTACGGCCTCCGTGCGGCCTCCCCACGACCTTCCGGAAGGACGACATGACCCTCGCCCCGTTCGGCGCCCGGCTGCGCCAGGCCCTCGACACCCGCGGCCAGCTCTGCGTCGGCATCGACCCGCACGCCTCCCTGCTCGCCGCCTGGGGGCTCGGCGACGACCTCGCCGGCCTGGAGACCTTCAGCCGCACCGTCGTCGAGGCGCTGGCCGACCGGGTGGCCGTGCTCAAGCCGCAGGCCGCCTTCTTCGAGCGCTTCGGCAGCAAGGGCGTCGCGGTGCTGGAGAAGTCCGTCGAGGAGGCCAGGGCGGCCGGCGCGCTGGTCCTGATGGACGCCAAGCGCGGCGACATCGGTTCCACCATGGCCGCCTACGCGGAGGCCTTCCTGTCGCCCGGCAGCCCGCTGTTCTCGGACGCCGTCACGGTCAGCCCGTACCTGGGCTTCGGCTCGCTGCGCCCGGCCCTCGACCTGGCCCGCGCGCAGGGCTGCGGCGTGTTCGCGCTGGCGCTCACCTCCAACCCGGAGGGCCACGAGGTGCAGCGGGCGGTCGGCGCGGACGGCGAGTCGGTCGCGGCCTCGGTGCTGCGGCAGCTGGCGGCGGAGAACGGCGACGCCGCCCCGCTGGGCTCCTTCGGCGCGGTCGTCGGCGCGACGCTCGCCGACGCGGGCGTGGAACTGGCCATCAACGGCCCGCTGCTGGCCCCCGGGATCGGCGCCCAGGGCGCGACGATGGCCGACCTGCCGCGGGTGTTCGGCGCCGCGGTGATCAACGTGGTGCCGAGCGTCAGCCGGGACGTGCTCAAGCACGGTCCGTCGGTGGCGGCCCTGCGCTCGGCGGCCGAGCGGTTCGTCGGCGAGTACGCGGACGCGGTGAAGTAGCGGCGATCGAGGGCGCGAGCGCGTAGCGGGGCGATGACCCTGCGCAGTGTGCGCAGCCCGGCGAGGGTCCCCGGACCTCCCCGGAGTTGACGTGAGCGCCGTCACATTGGCGGTGTCAAAGTTTCGCAATCGCGGTCATTTTGCCCTGGAAAGTCCTGGTCGGCCTTGGCTGACCAGGACTTTTCGTGTTCTTTTCCTGACGTGGCGCCGCAATCCGGGTAGTGTCCGGCGATAGGTCATCGGCGAGCCGCGAAACCCGTAGCTCCCGCAGGTCAAGGGCCCTCTGGTTCCCCTTGCGGACGGTGTCCTGGGATCCAAACCAGTCATAGCTCAATCCCTTCCTTCCACACCCTGAGGTGAACGGCGTGGCTCTTCCGCCCCTTACCCCTGAACAGCGCACCGCCGCGCTCGCCAAGGCCGCCGAGGCTCGCCGGGAGCGCGCCGAGGTCAAGAACCGGCTCAAGCACTCCGGCGCCTCCCTGCACGAGGTGATCAAGGCCGGAAAGGCCGAGAACGACGTCATCGGCAAGATGAAGGTCTCCGCACTGCTGGAGTCCCTTCCCGGCGTCGGCAAGGTCCGTGCCAAGCAGATCATGGAACGCCTCGGCATCAGCGAGAGCCGGCGCGTCCGCGGCCTCGGTACGAACCAGATCGCCTCCCTGGAGCGGGAGTTCGGCGGCGGTGCCGCCTGACCGTGCCCCGTGGTCCCGGGACCGTCCGCGATCCGGGATAATCGGTGCATGAGTGAGCGTCCGCGGCTGACCGTGCTCTCCGGCCCTTCGGGGGTCGGCAAGAGCACGGTCGTCGCTCATATGAGGAAGCAGCACCCCGAGGTCTGGCTCTCGGTGTCGGCGACGACCCGGCACCCGAGGCCGGGCGAGCAGAACGGGGTCCAGTACCACTTCGTCGACAACGACGAGTTCGACAAGCTGATCGCCAACGGCGAGCTGCTGGAGTGGGCCGTCTTCGCCGGCAACCGCTACGGCACCCCGCGCTCGGCGGTGCTGGAGAAGCTGGAGCGCGGCGAGCCCGTCCTGCTGGAGATCGACCTCCAGGGCGCCCGCCAGGTGCGCGAGTCGATGCCCGAGGCGCAGCTGGTCTTCCTGGCCCCGCCGAGCTGGGACGAGCTGGTCCGGCGGCTGACCGGTCGGGGCACGGAGTCGCGGGACGTGATCGCGAAGCGGCTGGAGGCGGCGAAGGTCGAACTCGCGGCCGAGCCCGAGTTCGACGCGACCCTTGTCAACACCTCCGTCGAGCAGGTAGCGGCCGAACTGCTAGCCTTGCTCGGTGTAGCCTGACCTGTCTGTCTTTTCCACCCTTTCGGAAGGTTTTCGCGTGTCCTCTTCCATGACCGCGCCCGAGGGCATCATCAACCCGCCGATCGACGAGCTGCTTGAGGCCACCGACTCCAAGTACAGCCTCGTGATCTACGCCGCCAAGCGCGCGCGCCAGATCAACGCGTACTACTCCCAGCTCGGTGAGGGCCTGCTCGAGTACGTCGGCCCGCTGGTCGACACCCACGTGCACGAGAAGCCGCTGTCGATCGCGCTGCGCGAGATCAACGCGGGCATGCTGACCGCCGAGGCGATCGAAGCCGCCTGAGGCGGTGCTCCGAAGCTTGTGGAAGGGCCCGGCGGAATCGTTTCCGCCGGGCCCTTCGGCGTTCCCGGGGGCTGTGGGACCGACCACGGTGCGCGCGGCGGCTGAGGGGCCGTAGGGTGTGCACGTCCCAGGAGTGGAGGAGAGCGGGAGTATGAGCGCGACTTCGGACCGGAGCGGGTCGGCGGACGCGCCGCGCGTCGCCCTCGGCGTCAGCGGCGGCATCGCCGCCTACAAGGCGTGCGAGCTGCTCCGCCGGTTCACCGAGTCCGGCCACCAGGTCACCGTGGTGCCCACCGAGGCCGCGCTGCACTTCGTCGGCGAGGCCACCTGGGCCGCGCTCTCCGGCCGCCCGGCCGCCACCGAGACCTGGGAGCGCGTGCACGAGGTGCCGCACGTGCGGATCGGCCAGCAGGCCGACCTGGTCGTGGTCGCCCCCGCCACCGCCGACCTGATCGCCAAGGCCGCCCACGGCCTCGCCGACGACCTGCTCACCAACACCCTGCTCACCGCCCGCTGTCCGGTCGTCCTGGCGCCCGCCATGCACACCGAGATGTGGGAGCACCCCGCCACCCGGGACAACGTCGCCACGCTGCGCCGCCGGGGCGTGATCGTGCTGGAGCCGGCCGTCGGGCGGCTCACCGGCAAGGACACCGGCAAGGGGCGGCTGCCCGAGCCGTCCGCGATCTTCGACGCCTGCCGGGCCGTGCTGCGCCGGGGCGGGGCCGCCCCGACCGACCTGGCGGGTCGGCACGTGGTGGTCTCGGCCGGTGGCACCCGCGAGCCGCTGGACCCGGTGCGCTTCCTGGGCAACCGCTCCTCCGGCAAGCAGGGCTACGCGCTCGCCGTGACGGCCGCGGCCCGTGGGGCGCGCGTGACGTTGGTCTCGGCCAACGCGGAGCTCGCCGACCCGGCCGGGGTCGACGTGGTGCACGTCTCGACCGCGCTGGAGCTGCGCGAGGCGGCGCTGAAGGCGGCTGCGTCGGCCGACGCCGTGGTCATGGCCGCGGCCGTGGCGGACTTCCGGCCCGCCGAGTACGCCAGTGGCAAGATCAAGAAGGTCGAGGGGGTCGAGCCGGCGCCGGTCGCCCTCGTCCGCAACCCCGACGTCCTGGCCGAGCTGGCGGCGCACCGCGCCCGTTCGGGCCAACTCGTGGTGGGTTTCGCGGCGGAGACCGACGACGTGCTCGCCAACGGCCGCGCCAAGCTCGCCCGCAAGGGCTGCGACCTGTTGGTCGTCAACGAGGTGGGCAACGGCAAGGCCTTCGGGACGGACGTCAACGAGGCCGTGGTACTGGGCTCGGACGGCAGTGAGACGGCCGTTCCGGTGGGCCCGAAGGAGGCGTTGGCGGACGTGGTCTGGGACCTGGTCGTCAAGCGGCTGGAAACGGTCGGCGACTGATCAAGCCCTGCTGGAGATCGGTCGCGATTTCCGGAAGCGGGTGACGTTCGGCGGAGGCATCCCGTTAGACTCCAGGAATCAAGTCTTTCCGGATGTCCCCGGTTCGCCGGGGGCCTTCAGTCAGCAGCCGCTGCAACCCCAGGGAGCGCTGTGTCTCGCCGCCTGTTCACCTCGGAGTCCGTCACCGAGGGACACCCCGACAAGATCGCTGACCAGATCAGCGACACGATCCTTGACGCTCTCCTCCGGGAGGACCCGACCTCCCGGGTCGCCGTGGAGACGCTCATCACCACCGGCCAGGTGCACGTGGCCGGCGAGGTGACCACCAAGGCGTACGCGCCGATCGCCCAGCTCGTCCGGGACAAGATCCTGGAGATCGGCTACGACAGCTCCAAGAAGGGCTTCGACGGCGCCTCCTGCGGCGTGTCGGTGTCCATCGGCGCGCAGTCGCCCGACATCGCCCAGGGCGTCGACACCGCGTACGAGGCTCGGGTCGAAGGCGACGAGGACGACCTGGACAAGCAGGGCGCCGGCGACCAGGGCCTGATGTTCGGCTACGCGTCCGACGAGACGCCCGAGCTGATGCCGCTGCCGATCACCCTCGCGCACCGCCTCTCGCGCCGCCTGACCGAGGTCCGCAAGAACGGGACCATCCCGTACCTGCGCCCCGACGGCAAGACCCAGGTCACCATCGAGTACGACGGCGACAAGGCCGTCCGCCTCGACACCGTGGTGGTCTCCACCCAGCACGCCAGTGACATCGACCTGGAGTCGCTGCTCACCCCGGACATCCGCGAGTTCGTGGTCGAGCCCGAGCTGAAGGCGCTCGCCGAGCAGGGCATCAAGCTGGTCACCGAGGGCTACCGCCTGCTGGTGAACCCGACCGGCCGCTTCGAGATCGGCGGCCCGATGGGCGACGCCGGCCTCACCGGCCGCAAGATCATCATCGACACCTACGGCGGCATGGCCCGCCACGGTGGCGGCGCCTTCTCCGGCAAGGACCCGTCCAAGGTCGACCGCTCGGCCGCGTACGCGATGCGCTGGGTGGCGAAGAACATCGTCGCCGCCGGCCTCGCCCGCCGCGCCGAGGTGCAGGTCGCGTACGCGATCGGCAAGGCCGAGCCCGTGGGCCTGTTCGTCGAGACCTTCGGCACCGAGACCGTGCCGGTGCTGACCATCCAGAAGGCCGTCACCGACGTCTTCGACCTGCGCCCGGCCGCGATCATCCGCGACCTGGACCTGCTGCGCCCGATCTACTCCCAGACCGCGGCGTACGGCCACTTCGGCCGTGAGCTGCCCGAGTTCACCTGGGAGCGCACCGACCGGGTGGAGCAGCTGAAGGCGGCCGTGAAGGACTGAACGGCCTGATCGTCCGGAAGCGGCGCCTACCCCCGGGCGGGGTGGGCGCCGCTTCTGTGCGTTCTGTCGGTGTGACCTGGTAGTACTGGGAGCGATGAGCAGCACAGGGGAGACGGAGAACACGGAGAACGGGGCCGAGCCGGAGCAGCTGGCGTTCATCCGGGAGACGGTCAAGCGGGCCAAACCCCGGACGTGGCGCGGCGCCAAGCGGGCCGAGCACCTGCCGGTGGCCCGGGTCGTGGTGGACAAGGGCGTGCTCACCATCGACAAGTTCTTCGACTACGAGGTGCCGGCCGCGATGGCCGAGGAGGCCCGCCCGGGCGCCCGGGTGCGGGTGCGCTTCGGCGCGCGCGTGGTGAAGGGCCAGCGCGAGGGCGGGGAGCTGCACGACGGGTTCATCGTCGCCCGGCTGGAGAAGAGCGACTTCCCCGGCCCGCTCGCCCCGCTCGCCCAGGTGCTGTCGCCCGAGCCCGTGCTCACCCCCCAGCTGCTCCGGCTCTGCCGGACCGTCGCCGACCGCTACGCCGGCACCCTCGCCGACGTCCTCCAGCTGGCCGTCCCGCCCCGCCACGCCAAGGCCGAGGCGGAGCCCTCGCCGCCGGCGCTCCCGCGCCCCCCGGCCCCCGCCCCCGGGGGCTGGCAGCGCTACCCGGCCGGGCCCGACTTCCTCGCCGCGCTGGCCGACGGCGGCTCGCCGCGCGCCGTCTGGGCGGCGCTGCCCGGCCCCGGCTGGCCGTACGAGATCGCGCGCGCCGTCGCCGCCACGCTGGCGGGCGGGCGCGGCGCGCTCGTCGTGCTGCCCGAGGGGCGGTCGGTGGCCCGGGTCGACCAGGCGCTCACCGAGCTGCTCGGCGCGGGGCGGCACGTGGCCCTGGAGGCCGACCTCGGCCCGCGCGAGCGCTACCGGCGCTGGCTGGCGGTGAGCCGCGGCTCGGTGCACGCCGTGATCGGCACCCGCGCCACCATGTTCGCGCCGGTGCGCGACCTCGGGCTGGTCGTCGTCTGGTCCGACGGCGACAACAGCCACAGCGACCCGCGCGCCCCGCACCCGCACGTGCGCGAGGTCGCGCTGCTGCGCGCCGCCGACGAGGGCGCGGCCGTGCTGCTCGGCGGCCACGCCGTCACGGTGGAGGGCGCGCAGCTGGTCAGCACCGGGTGGGCCCGCCCGCTGACCGCCGACCGGGAGACCGTGCGCCGGATCGCGCCGCGGGTGCGGACCGTCACCGACCAGGACCAGCACCGTGACGGCGCCGCCCAGGCCGCCCGGCTGCCCTCGGTGGCCTGGGAGGCCGCCCGGGAGTCGCTGGCCGCCGGGCGCCCGGTGCTCATCCAGGTGCCCCGGCGCGGCTACGTGCCCCGGCTGTCCTGCGGGCGCTGCCGCACCCCCGCCCGGTGCCGGCGGTGCGAGGGCCCGCTGGAGGCGCCCGCGGCCGACGCCGCGCTGAACTGCGGCTGGTGCGGGGAGGCGGAGACGGACTGGCACTGCCCCGAGTGCGGCTCGTTCCGGCTGCGCGCCCAGGTGGTCGGCGCCCGGCGCACGGCGGAGGAACTGGGCAAGGCGTTCCCGCGCATCCCGGTGCGCACCTCCGGGCGGGACGCGGTGCTGGCCACCGTCCCGGACGAGCCGTCGCTGGTGATCTCCACGCCCGGTGCGGAGCCGGTGGTGGACGGCGGCAGCGGGTACGGGGCCGCGCTGCTGCTGGACGGCTGGGCGCTGCTCGGCCGGCCCGACCTGCGGGCCGGGGAGGAGACGCTGCGGCTCTGGCTGGCGGCCGCCGCGCTGGTCCGGTCCGCCGAGGAGGGCGGCTCGGTGGTCGTGGTCGCCGAGCCGTCGGCGCGGCCGGTGCAGGCCCTGGTCCGCTGGGACCCGCTGGGCCACGCCGGGCTGGAACGCGACGAGCGGGCGCAGCTGCACTTCCCGCCGGTGTCGCGGATGGCGTCGGTCAGCGGCAGCCCGGCGGCCGTGGCCGACCTGCTGGGGCTGATCCGGCTGCCCTCGGAGGCGGACGTGCTCGGGCCGGTACCGGCCCCGGCCCTGCGCGGGGAGGAACAGGAGCGCGCGCTGCTGCGGGTGCCGCCCGGGCAGGGGGCGGCGCTGGCGGCGGCCCTCAAGGCGGCGCAGATCGCGCGGATCGCGCTGCGGACGCCGGAGGCGGTACGGGTGCGGGTGGATCCGACCGACATCGGGTGAGGCCGGCGGGGGCGGGGTGAGTGGCCACCCCGCCCCGGATGGCGCTGGTCGGACGGCGGCGTCAGCCGCGCAGCGGGATGCCGGTGCGGTCGACCGGGGTGCGCTCGGGGGCGGTGCGGTCGACCGGGGGGCGGTCGAGGGGGCCGCGCTCCGGGGTGGTGCGGTCGAGCGCAGTGCGGTCGAGGTTGCCGCGCTCCAGGGCGGTGCGGTCGAGGCTGCTGCGGTCCAAGCCGCCCTGGCGGGCCGCCGGGACGGTCGCCGCCAGGCCGACGGACGGCGCGGCGGGCAGCTCCTCCGAGCGGTCCGGGCGGCTCTGGCCCGGGACGGCGCCGCTGGCGGCGAGGAGTTCGCTGGTCGGGCGGCGCATCCCGTACCGGCGGTGCACGGCCTGCTTGGTGACCCCGAGGGCCGAGCCCACCGAGTCCCAGGAGAAGCCCAGCGCCCGGTCGAACTCGACCGCCGCCGCGACCAGGGTCTCCACGCTCTCCCTCAGCTCCTGCGCCAGGCGCACGGTCGGCGCGGGCGCCCGCCCGTACACGACGAAGCCGGCCGACGTGCTGGGTCGGCGCGGACGGTAGACGTTGCCCAACTGGGCGGTGAGCGTCCGCAGCGCGTCGACCTGCCGCCTCACCCGCTCGATGTCCCGCACCAGCAGGTGCAGGCTCGCCCGCGCCCGGGCGTCGTGGTTGATCTGCTCGGCCATGGCCTACGTGCCACCTTCCGTACGGTTCGGCTCGGCCGGGGCGCGGTGTCCCGTGCGCCCGGCCCCGGTCAATCTCACTTGACCAACGCCGAAGCGGGGGCCGGGGTAACGCCGCCGGGCACACTCGGGATATGCCAGAAGCCGGTGCCGGGGTGGGGGAGGGGCGTCCGGGGCCGCGCGAAGCGTGGTGCGAGGGGCGCTGTGAGGGGCGGTGCGAGGGCATGGGCGGCGGGCGCGGTGCGTTGCATAGACTTGCCGGAAACCCGTAGTTGCCCGCAGCCCCGCACCCTCGACGGACAGGAGCCCGTACCCGTGGCGATCCAGCCGATCCGGCTCTTCGGAGACCCCGTCCTGCGGGCCACCGCCCAGCCGGTGACCACGTTCGACAAGGAACTGCGCACCCTGGTCGGCGACCTCACCGAAACCATGCTCAACGCCCCCGGCGCCGGCCTCGCCGCGCCCCAACTCGGCGTCTCCCTGCGGGTGTTCACCTACCACGTGGACGGTGTCACCGGGCACCTGATCAACCCGGACCTGTCGCTGACCGAGGAGGAGCAGGACGGCCCCGAGGGGTGCCTCTCGCTGCCCGGACTGCGCTACGACACCAAGCGCGCCTACGGCGTGGTCGCCAAGGGCTTCACCATGTACGGGGATCCGGTCACCCTGGAGGGCACCCAGCTGCTCGCCCGCTGCATCCAGCACGAGACCGACCACCTCGACGGCATCATCTTCATCGACCGGCTCGACCGCGAGCAGCGCAAGGCCGCGCTGAAGGCGATCCGCGACACCGACTGGGGCGGCGCGCCCGCGCCGGTCGTCAAGGTCTCCCCGCACAGCACGTTCGGCGCCGCGCGCTGAATCCTCTGATCTCCAACGTTCTCTTGCAGAAAGGCACTTGATGCGTCTCGTCTTCGCCGGAACCCCCGAGGTCGCCGTTCCCGCCCTGGACGCCCTGCTCGCCTCCGACCGGCACGAGGTCGTCGCGGTGGTCACCCGCCCCGACGCCCCCGCCGGGCGAGGGCGCAAGCTGGTCGCCAGCCCCGTCGCCCAGCGCGCCGAGGAGGCCGGGATCGAGGTCCTCAAGCCGGCGAAGCCCAGCGACCCGGAGTTCGTCGCCCGGCTCACCGAACTCGCCCCCGACTGCTGCCCGGTGGTCGCCTACGGCGCGCTCCTGCGCCCCGGCACCCTGGAGATCCCCAAGCACGGCTGGGTCAACCTGCACTTCTCGCTGCTGCCCGCCTGGCGCGGCGCGGCCCCCGTCCAGCACGCCGTGCTGGCCGGCGACGAGGTCACCGGCGCGGCCACCTTCCTGATCGAGCAGGGCCTGGACTCCGGTCCGGTCTACGGCGTGATCACCGAGGAGATTCGCCCGACCGACACCAGCGGCGAACTGCTCACCCGCCTCTCGGTGTCCGGCGCGCGCCTGCTCACCGCCACCATGGACGGCATCGAGGACGGCTCCCTGCACGCCCTCCCGCAGCCGGCCGAGGGCGTCACGCTCGCCCCGAAGATCACCGTCGAGGACGCACGCGTCGAGTGGAGCCACCCCGCCCTGCGGATCGACCGCGTGGTGCGCGGCTGCGCCCCGGCGCCCGGCGCCTGGACGGAGTTCCGCGGCGAGCGGCTGAAGATCACCGGGCCGGTGAAGCTGCTGACCGACTCGTCCGCCCTGGCGCCCGGGGAGCTGGCCGTGGTCGGCAAGAACAGCGTGCGGGTCGGGACGGGCAGCCACGAGGTCGAACTCGGGGAGGTCCGCCCGCAGGGGAAGAAGGAGATGCGGGCGGCGGACTGGGCGCGCGGGGCGCGGCTGGAGTCCGGGGAGCGCTTCGGCTCCGAGGGCTGAGGCTCAGGTTTAGCGTTACTGTTCGTCTGATAACCACCGATAACCACCGCAGCACCTTGAGGCACCCTGTGACCACCCCCAGCGCCCAGCGCGCCCCCCGCCCGCACCGCCGCCCGAAGAAGGACCCGGCCCGGATCGTCGCGTTCCGCGCGCTGCGCGCCGTCGACGAGCGCGACGCGTACGCCAACCTGATCCTGCCGTCGCTGCTCCGCGAAGCCGAGCAGAAGGGCATGGACCGGCGCGACGCCGCCCTCGCCACCGAGCTCGTCTACGGCACCCTGCGCCTTCAGGGCACCTACGACGCGATCATCGCCGCCTGCATCGACCGGCCGCTCGGCAAGGTCGACCCGCCGGTCCTGGACGTGCTCTCGCTCGGCGCCCACCAGCTGCTCACCACCCGCATCCCCAGCCACGCGGCGGTCTCGGCCACCGTCGAGCTGGCCCGGGTGGTGCTCGGCGACGGCAAGGCCAAGTTCGTCAACGCCGTCCTGCGCCGGATCAGCGCCCACGACCTGGACGCCTGGATCGAGAAGGTCGCCCCGCCGTACGAGAAGGACGCCGAGGACCACCTCGCCGTCGTCCACTCGCACCCGCGCTGGGTCGTCTCCGCGCTCTGGGACTCGCTCGGCCGCTGGCAGCCCGACGCCTCCGGGCGCAGCGCCCTGGAGGACCTGCTGCGCGCCGACAACGCCCGGCCCGAGGTGACCCTCGTCGCCCGCCCCGGCCGGGT
Organism: Kitasatospora sp. NPDC091276; assembly: GCF_040684355.1. NCBI lineage: Bacteria > Bacillati > Actinomycetota > Actinomycetes > Kitasatosporales > Streptomycetaceae > Kitasatospora > Kitasatospora sp. NPDC091276. The sequence continues at coordinate 240,333 of NZ_JBFBFU010000004.1, forward strand.
CGACGTCGGCGAACTCGCCGACGCGCTGCCCGAGGCCGAGCCCGGCCGCTGGTCCCCGTTCGCGCTGCGGCTCGCCGAAGGCGGCGACCCGGGCTCGCTGGAGGCCGTCCGGGACAACCGGGCGGGCGTCCAGGACGAAGGCAGCCAGCTGGTCGCCCTCGCCCTGGCCAACGCCCCGCTGGACGGCCCGGACCGGCTCTGGCTGGACGGCTGCGCCGGCCCCGGCGGCAAGGCCGCGCTGCTCGCGGCGCTGGCCGCCGAACGCGGTGCCGGGCTGGTCGCGAGCGAGAAGCAGCCGCACCGCGCGCGGCTGGTCGCCCGGGCGCTGGAGGGCAACCCCGGCCCGTACACGGTGATCACCGCGGACGGCACCCGCCCGGCCTGGCGCTCCGGAGGCTTCGACCGGGTGCTGGTCGACGTGCCGTGCTCCGGCCTGGGCGCCCTGCGCCGCCGCCCGGAGGCGCGCTGGCGCCGCCGCCCCGCCGACGTCGCGGCCTTCGGCCCGCTCCAGCGGGACCTGCTGCGCTCGGCGATCGACGCCACCCGGGTCGGCGGGGTGGTCGGGTACGCGACCTGCTCGCCGCACCTCGCGGAGACCCGGGCCGTCGTGGACGACGTGCTGCGGGCGGAGGGTGGCCGGGTCGAGTGGATCGACGCGCGCCCGCTGCTGCCGGGCGTCCCCGCGCTCGGGGACGGGCCGGACGTGCAGCTCTGGCCGCACCTGCACGGGACGGACGCGATGTACCTGGCGCTGCTGCGGCGGACGGCGTGATCCGGTGATCCGGTGATCCGGTGATCCGGGGGGACTGGGGAGGGCGGTGCGCTCAGCCGGGTGAGGGGGGCTGCGGCCGGGCGGGCGTGGGGCCGGGGAGGTCGGTGAGGAGGGCGTGGGCCTGGGCGCGGAGGCGGTCGACCGGGGGGTCCTCGCAGATCACCTCCAGGCCGAGCCCGCTCGCCTGCCCCCAGTGGTAGTACGACTGGTAGGCGAGGTAGGGGCGGTGGCCGTCGGTGGGGTCCAGCCCGACGGCGAGCGTCGCGAAGTGGGTGCGCTCGTTCTCGGTGCGCTCGAACTCCGTCCGGGAGAGCCGCCATTCGAACTCGTACGGCTCCGGATCGGACGGCAGGTCCAGCAGCGCCTGGGCGAGCCGGCGGACGTCGTCCGGCCCGGCGAACGGGAGCGACTCGGACCAGCGGGGCGCGGCGGCGAGCAGCTCCCAGCCGTCGCCGTTGCGGCTGACGGACAGTGCCCACTCGCCGTCCTGGTCGTGCCAGTGGCAGCTGAGGATCGGATCCATGGTGGTCAACCTCCCTGTGAGGCTTGGCCGTTCGGCTCTCCCCATCGTGGCACACCGGACCGCCGAAGGGATCCGGGCGGCCGGCGGTGGGCGGGGGCGCGTGGGGCTTTCGGGCCGAGGGCGGGGGCCGGGGTGGTCAGTCGGTGGCCGGGGTCGGCGCGGGGTGCCAGGGGCGGTCGGCGCGGGTCGGGCGGGCCGCGGCGGTGAGGCGCAGGGCGTACACCTCGCGGTCGGTGGCCGGGTGCGGGACGGGGCCGAGGTAGTCGTGGCCGGTCAGGTGGCACCAGGCGGGCAGGTCGAGGGGGGCGGCGGGGTCGGTGGTGTGGATGTGCACCACCGCGCCGGCGGGCAGGTCGGCGATCCGGGCGCGCAGTCGCAGCAGCAGTTGGACGCAGAGCAGGCCGGTGCCGTCGACGGTCAGGTCGGGGGCGGGTTCCTGGCCGGGCTGCTGTCCGGGGGTGTGGGTCATGGGGTTGCTGCCCTTCGCGGTGGTGCGGCGGTGCCGGGGTGCATGGGTGCAGGGGTGCAGGGGTGCAGGGCTCAGCCTAGGCGCCGGGACGGTGCGGTACGCGGCGCCGTTCGGGATCTGGCGGTTTCGTAGTCCGACAGTCCGACAGTCCGACGGTTCAACAGTCCGTTAGTCGCGGGCTGTGGCCGCCCCCGGCCGCTGGTCGGGGGCGGTGCCGCCGAGGCGGGCGAGCAGGACGGCGAGGCGGTCGAGGTCGTCGGGGCTCCACTGGTCGGCCGCGAAGAGGTCGGCGGCGACCTTCCGGGCCGTGTACAGCATCTCGGCGAGCCGTTCGCGGCCGGTCGGCGTCAGGGCCGCGTAGGCGACCCGGGCGTCGCGGGCCGCCGCCTCCCGGCTCACCAGGCCGATCCGCTCCAGCGGTGCCAGTCCGCGGGTGACGCCCGAGGCGGTGAGGCCGAGGGCCCCGGCGAGGTCGACCCGGCGCATCCGGCCGCCGGGGGCGTGGCCGAGGTGGAGCAGCAGGGTGAAGTCGGACAGGCTCACGCCGTGCAGGCCGCCGAGGCTCGCGTCGAAGCGCTTGGCCACGGCCGCCTGGGCGCGGACCAGCCGCAGGGCGGTGTCCAGCGGGTCGGGTCGGGTGCCCGGGTCGGCCTGCGGGTCGACCTGTGGGTTCGTGTGCGGGTCGGTGTGCGGATCTGTCATTGCTACCTCCTTGACTACTCAAGCATACCGGTGCGGCGAGCCGTCAAGGAGGTAGCGGGAGGGGGGAGGGGGCTAGCCGGCGTTGGCGGCGCGGCGCTGCCGCTTGCCGAGCGGTGCCTGCGAGAGGTCCTCGGCCTGGGACCGCAGGTTCTTGTAGCCGTAGCCGCGCTCGGCCAGCCAGGCCCGCGCCGCCTGCTCGGCCCGCTCGGCGGCCGCCAGGATGTCCTCCTCCGCCTCGCCCGAGTCGAGGAAGCGGAAGGTGAAGGCGGCCCGCGCGCCGAGGTCGTAGCTGAGGTGTCCCTCGCGGGTGAAGGCCGCGCGCAGCACGTCGTGTTCGGGCGCGCGGGCGAGGAGTTCGGCGTGCTGCTCGACGCTGAGGTCGTCGAAGACGCCGCGCACCATGATGCGGAAGGTTCGAGTGGTCATCCCCCGACCATAGGCAGGACGGGCGGTCGACCGCCAACCCGATTTCGTGCCGCTCGCTGGTCGACAGTGGGTTCCCGGGCGGGACCTAGGCGCGTCTGCCGGGCAGGCGGGTGCAGACGGTGCCGGAGGCGAGCGGGGCCGGTTCGGCCTTGAGGGCGTCGAGGGTGAAGTCGGTGGTGAGGGCGCTGATGTCGGCGGTCTGCCGGATGAGGTAGTGGTTGGCGCCGGGGGCTTCGTAGCGGGCGAGGTCGGGGACGACCGGGCGGGCCCGCAGGGCGTATTCGAGGGACTGGTTGGCGTTGGCGGCGCTGTGGTCGCCGGTGCCGTGGACGATCAGGACGCGCCGGCCGGCGAGGTGGTCGACGGGGTCGCCGCTGGGCAGCCAGGGCGCGATGCCGGCGACGCCGACGACGTTCGGGTGCCCGGCGCACCAGAAGGCGGCGCGCCCGCCGAGGGAGTTGCCGATGAGGACGACGGGTACGTCGCCGTAGCGGCGGGCGAGTTCGTCGAGGGCCCAGCGGGTGTCGACGGCGGTGTCGGCGTCGGCGCCGTTCCAGCCGCTGTAGCGGTAGCGCAGCAGGTGGACGGCGAGGCCGTGCGGGCGTCCGCGGGCGGCGAGTTCGGCGGTGAGGTCGCGCAGGCCCAGTTCGGCGACCTTCAGCGGTCCGCGCCGGCTGCGCAGGAACCCGCCGGGCAGCAGCAGGGCGACGGCGTCGACCCGCCCCGTCCCGTCGTCGCCGAGTCGTGGGGTCAGTTGTGCGGTGCGCGGCCGCTGCGCCTGGAACACGCGAAATCCCTCCCTGGTGTCTACCTGCGGATTCTACGGTTCCGCGGGCGGGCCGCGGTGCGGGTGCGGGGGTCGCAGGGCCCAGCCGGTGGAGCGGGTGCGGGGCCCCCGTGGACTCGGCCTGGCGGGCCGGGGGAGGGCGTTGGGTGGGCGTTGGGTGGGCGGGCCAACTCGCCTGCGGGTGCGAGGCGTTGGGGCGAGGTCAGGAGCGGCGGCCCGGCTGGTCGCCGCCGCCGGTGGAGCGGCTCCGGCCGGAGAGCAGTTCCTGCATGCTCGGGAGCTTCCGGCGCTGCGAGCCGGTCTGCGGGCCGCTCTGAGAGCCGGTCTGCGCGCCGGCGGGCGGGGCGATCGAGCGGCGGGGTTCGGGGGCCGGGCCGAGGCCGGCCTTGGCGGCCGCGTCGGCGAGGAAGTCGGAGGCCTGGCGGCGGGCGTTGTCGACCGTGCGGCGCAGGCTCTCGGCGTCGTTGCGCAGCTTGTCGGTCTGCCGGCGCAGCAGGTCGGTGCGCTGTTCGGCCTCGGTGAGCTGCTTGAGGCTGGCCGCCGCCCGGGCGGCGGCCTCCCGTTCGAGCTCCTCGCCACGTTGCTGGGCTTCGGCGACGATCTGTTGTGCCCGGGCCTCGGCGCGGGCCCGCTGGTCGGCGAGGTCCTGGTCGAGCCGGCGGCGCCGCTGGGCGATGCTGGTCTCGAATTGCAGCGCGACCTGGGCGGCCTGGTCGCGGGTGCGCTGGAACAGCGCGTCCGCCTCCTGCCGGCGGGCGAGGACGTACGGGTCCTCCTCGGCGGCGGGGACGTCCCGGACGGTGGCGTGGTAGCCGGCCGGGGGCCGTTCGGCCTGCTCGGCGAGGTGGAGCAGGCGTTCGGCGACCTGGTCGGCGTGCGGCGGCCGTCGGTCGGGGTCCTTGGCGAGCAGTTCGAGGACGAGGGTGTCGACGTCGGCGGGCAGACCGGGCCGCAGGGTGCCGGGGGCGGCCGGGTGGACCTCGCCGTGCTGGCGGATGAGTTCGTAGAGGGTGCCGCGGAACGGCGTGCGGCCGGTGAGGAGTTCGTACAGGAGGCAGCCGAAGGCGTAGAGGTCGGAGCGGGCGTCGAGGCCGCCGCTGTCGAAGCGTTCGGGGGCCATGTAGGCGGGTGTGCCGACGATGACGTTGGTGCTGGTGATGCCGTCGTCGGCGGTGCCGACCCGGGCGATGCCGAAGTCGACGACCTTGACCTCCCCGGACGACTGGATCATCACGTTGGCCGGCTTGACGTCCCGGTGGACGACGCCGGCCCGGTGGGCGGTGGCGAGGGCCTGGGAGATCTGGACGGCCCAGGTGAGGGCCTGGTGCAGGGGCAGCGGTCCGTCGCCGAGGTGGCGGCTGAGCGGGGCGCCGTCGAGCAGTTCCATGACCAGGAAGTAGAGCGGCCGGCCGGCCTCGTCGTGCCGGCCGAAGTCGTGCACGGTGACGATGGACGGGTGGTTGAGCGCGCCCGCGGTGGCCACCTCGCGGACGAACCGGGCCGCGTCCTTGGGGGTGTTGTTGCTGCCCGGGAGCATCACCTTGACGGCGACGAGCCGTTGGATCCGCGCGTCGCGGGCCTTCCACACCGCGCCGAAGGCGCCCTCGCCGATCTGCTCGACCAGCTCGTACCGCCCGTCGAGTACGTCGCCCGGCTGCATCCCCGCCCCTTTCACGCCCCGGTGCCGCGCCCCGGCCCCCCGGGCCAACCTACCGTCCGTCGCCGGGGCCGGGAGTTTTCCGTTGTCTTTGTTCAGGATCGAGCCAGGCTCTGCGATCATCCGATGATCGTCGTTCGTGCGTGGGCGGCGCTTGACGGGGGAGTGACCGACATGGCCGAGGGGCCCGTGGACAGTGCCGCCGGGGCCGGGCGGGCCCGCAGGTCCGTCCGCCTCGCCAGGGGCGGGTTCGCCATGGACAAGGAGGCCTGGATGGTGGTCTCCGGCGGGGTGCTGGGGGCCATGTTCGCGAGCATGGGCCTGGCCGTGCTGATCGGGCCGTCCCAGGGGTACGGCGGCGAGAGCCTCGACTTCATGGGCATCGTCAGCATCCTCGGCCTGATGCCCTGCGGGGCCGGCCTGCTGTGGGCGCTGCTCCACCCCCGGCGCGGCTTCCCCGCGGTCGCCGTCGGGATCCTGTTCGGGCTCGCCGCGTTCGTCTCCTTCGCCGGGACCGGCCTCAACGACGCCTGGGAGGCGCCGCTGGACCGGCCGTCGTCGATCCGCGCCGTCGGCAGCTGGACCAGCGGGGATGTGGTGGTGCGGGTCCGGCCCGACCAGGTGGTGGCCTACCGCGGCACCACCGGGCAGGTCGCGTGGCGGTGGACGCCGCCGGGCGAGGACTCCGTCTGCGCCATGAGCCGCGGGACGGGCCACGGCCTCGGACTGCTCGGCCACTCCCCGCACGACCGGCCGTGCGCGGCGGTGACGGCGCTCAACCTCGCCGACGGCAAGGCCGCCTGGACCGCCGCGGCGGACGCGCCCGGCCGCGTCGGGGACACGGCGGCGCCCGATCTGCTCGCCGTCGCCGGGGACGAGGCCGTCCTCCAGGAGCGGACCGGCTGGCGCGCGGTGCACCTGGCCGACGGGCGCGCTTCCTGGCGCGGCGACGCGGACGCCGGCTGCTCGCCGTTGCAGGTGGCGGGCGGGGCGGCGGAGGTGGTGACGGTCGCGCAGTGCGGCGACGCCGCGCCGGTGCTGCGGTCGCTGGCCCCGGCGGACGGGCGGGAGCGGACCCGGGTCGCCCTGCCGGTCACGGGCGGGCTGAAGGACGTCGCGGTGGTCTCCACCGAGCCCCTCGCGGTCTGGGTCGACGCGCAGGGCGAGCGGGGGACGCACGCCGTGCTCAGCTTCGACGGGGCGGGGCGGCAGCGGGCGTCGATCCCGGTCGCGGGGGACGAGTACGACCTCGACGTCATGCTGGGCGGCGCCCACGCGTACGACGCGTTCGCCGCCCGCCCGCTGTTCGGCGGGGTGGTCGTCGGCGACCAGCTGATCGTCCCCGGCGAGAAGCCGGACGACGTCCGGATCAGCGGGGGGAAGAACCCCAGCCGCATCGCCACCGGGCGCCTGGTCGCCTACTCGCTCGCCGACGGCGGGAAGCGCTGGACGTCCGGGCTGGACGACCAGGTGACGGGGCTGCTGGTGGACGGCGCGTCGGTGTGGGCGCTGACCCGGGACAAGCTGACCCGGGTCGACGCCGCGACCGGGCGGAAGAGCAGTGAACTGGACGTCAACGACTCCAAGTCCGTCCACCCGGTGGACCTGTCGGTCTCCGGGCCCGGCCGGTTCACGGTGGTGGCGGAGGACGGCACGAGGGACGAGCCGCCGGCCCGGGGCATGGGCTGAGCCGGCTCGGGGCCTGAGCTGAGCCTGCGGGGCGCTTGATCGCCCGTTGTTCGTCACGCTCGGTCACGGCCACGGCCCGGGGGTGCCGCCCCGAGCGGCTGTGTCAGGCTGGTGGGGGAGCACCGCCGAGATCGGGAGGCTCGTGATGGCCGAGATCAGGGTGAACGGGGTGTCGCTGCACTACGAGGCCCGAGGCGAGGGGCCCGGCGTCGTCCTGGTGCACGGCTCGTGGAGCGACGCCGACAGCTGGGCGCGCGTGATGCCGGGCCTGGCCGAGTCGGCCACCGTCGTCGCCTACGACCGGCGGGGCCACAGCCGCAGTGAGGACCCGCTCACCCAGGGTTCGGTCCACGAGGACGCGGCCGACCTGGCCGGGCTGATCGACGGGCTCGGACTCGCGCCGGCGTTCGTCTGCGGGAACTCGTACGGTTCGCTGATCACGCTGCGGCTCGCTGCCGCCCGGCCCGACCTGCTGCGGGGGATCGCCGTGCACGAGCCGCCCGGCGCCGGCATCCTGCTCGCCGACCCCGAGCTGAGGCCGGTCGCCACCGCGCTCGCCGACCGGATCACCGCCGTCCGGGAGCTGCTGGAGCAGGCCGAGTCGGCCGCGGCGGCGGAGCTGTTCGTGGAGACGGTCACCTTCGGGCCGGGGGCCTGGGCGCAGTTGCCCGCGCCGGTGCGGCACACGTACGTGCGCAACGCGCCGACCTACCTGGACGAGCTGCGGGACCCGGACGCCCTGGACCTCGACCTGAACGCCTTGGCCCGCTTCACGGAACCGGCTCTGCTCACGCAGAGTGACAACAGTCCGCCGATGTACGGCGAGGTGCTGGACATCATCGACCTCACCCTGTCGAAGGTGGAACGGCACCTGTACCAGGGCGCCGGCCACGCACCGCACCTGTCCCAGCCGGAGGAGTGGGTGCGGGTGGTGCTGCCGCGCGCCCTGGCGTGAGCCCCCACTCCGGGAGCGCGCCCGGCCCGTTGCGCGTTGGGGCGTAACGGGCCGGGCGCAACGGGCCGACCGCACGCGTCAGTTGGGCGAGGCGCCCCAGCCGTCGTCCGGGAGGGTGCGGTCCGGCTCGGGGCAGTCGGTGTGGTCGTAGCCCCACAGCAGGGCCTTGTCCAGCAGCCAGTCCTCGGGCGGCGGCGCGTCATGGCCGTCGCGGTCCGCGCGGCCGTCGCGGGCCTGGTGACCGTCGTGGTCCGCGTGGCCGTCGCGGTCGGTGAGGACGAACGCCACCCGGACCTCCTCGGCCACCGCCACCTCCAGGGTGCGCTGATCGGGGACGTTCTCGTACGTCACGGTCTCCCAGCGGCAGCCGGCGGCGGTCAGCGCGGCGATCAGGGCCGACTCGGTGACGTGTGTGTCGAGTGTCACCAACCCGCCACCGGCCAGCGGGAGTTCGAGTTCACCGTGCCACACGGGCAGGGACAGCGACTGGAGCCGGCGGCAGTGGCAGAACACCGTCTGCACGTCGCCCCAGCTGAAGCCGTGCGGCCAGCGGGACTCGCGGTGGATCCGCCCGCCGTCCCAGGGATCGCCGTAGTGGGCGGCGAGTTCGGGCAGCGAGGCGTTGTAGCGCAGCCCGTCCGGACCGTCCAGGCCGCCGGTGGCCGCCAGCGCGGTGAGCCGCGCGAGGAAGTCCGTCACCCCAGGCATCCGCGCACCGCCTCGATCAGCCGGTTGGCGCGGGCGTCGCCGTGGCCGATCATCCGGTTGGCGACGTAGCCGAAGCCGACGCCGAACTCGTCGTCCCCGAAGGCGAACTGGCCGCCCGCGCCGTCGTTGCCGAAGCTGCGCGCGCCCAGCAGCGGGCGGAAGGCGGGGGAGTCGAGCAGCAGGCCGGAACCCCAGCGGGCGCCCATGTCGAAGCCCAGGAAGCCCGCACCGGAGGAGACTTCGCGCACCGCGTCGGTGACGGTCTCGTGCGAGAGCAGGCGCGGGCCGCCGTCCAGGCCGGTGGCGGCCGCCGCGTACAGCCCCGCCAGCCCGGTGGCGGAGGCGACCGCGCCCGCGCCGGGCAGCTCGATCGCGTGCAGGGCCGGGTCGTTCCAGCCGTGCGGCACGTCCAGGCCGGGGAAGACCAGGGCGCCGTTCATCGTCACGATCCGGGTCAGCAGGTGCTCCGGGCCGGGCATCGGACGGCGACCCTCCGCCTCCACCAGCCGGGCCAGGCGCGGGAGTTCGCTCTCCGGCAGGCCGATCCGGACCGGCAGGCCGAGCGGTTCGGCGATCTCCTTGCGGAGGAACTCGCCCGGCGTGAGCCCGGTGATCCGGCGGATCACCTCGCCGACCGCGAAGCCCAGGACGTGGCCGTGGTACTCGTAGGCCGTGCCGGGCTCCCAGAGCGGCTCCTGGGCCTCGATCGCGCGGACGACGGGAGCCCAGCCGGCGATCTCCTCGAAGGAGAGCACCGCGTCCAGGGCCGGGATGCCCGCGCGGTGGCCGAGGACCATGCGGGTGGTGATGTCCTGCTTGCCGTGGCGGGCGAACTCGGGCCAGTAGCGGGCGATCGGCGCGTCGAGGTCGAGGCGGCCCTGCTGGGCGAGCAGGTGGGCGCTGATGCTCACCGCGCCCTTGGCGCAGGAGAAGACCGGGACGAGGGTGTCCTGCGTCCAGGCCCGGCCGGTGCGTTCGTCGGCCGTCCCGCCCCACAGCTCGACCACCTTGCGGCCGCCGGAGAACACCGTGACGGCGGCGCCGAGTTCGGGGAACTCGTCGAAGTTGCGGGCGAAGACGTCCGCCACGGCGCCGAACCGTTCGTCGGTCCAGCCCTGGTACTGCTGCATGGTGTTCCGCCCCGTTCCTTCGTTCACGTGGAGCCGCTGGCCCCAAGATCGTCGACCGGACCACGGTACGGCGTCGGGGCGGTCGCGACGAGGGGTTTTCGTAGGCCGGGTCCTACGGGGCAGGGGGAGTCACGAGGCTTGAGTGGGAAGTCGGGCCGGCCGACTTCCCACTCCACCAGGGGGGCGGGCTACTGACTGCGGCCGCTGACGTAGAGGGGCTTCATGTCGACGGCCGTCGCGGTGGCGGTGTGCCCCAGGCCCTCGCGGGCGGCGTTGGTGAGCACGCCGGGGTCGGCCTCGGCGTGCTCGGCGAACAGGCCGCCGAGGCCCCGGGCGCGGGCGTACTCGGCCTTGGCGCGGACGGAGCGCGGGGTGTCGAGGGAGAGGAAGACGCCGGTGCTCGGGTTGTGGAGGTAGTCGGCGTCGGCGGAGATGTCCGTGTACAGCTCGAAGCCGTTGCGGCCCTCGCCCTGCTCCAGGTCGAGGTAGTTGCGCAGCACGTCGGCGTAGGTGCTCGTGCCGGGGGCGAAGGAGCCGACCGTCTGGCCCGACGCGGTGTCGTACGTGCCGCGCAGGGGCGAGCTGCGGGTGAGCCGGGCCCGCTTGGCGTTGCGGGTGGTGGTGGCGTAGCCGAGGTGGATGCGGTGCGGGGCCACGCCGGCGTGCTCGATCAGGTGGGTGACGGCGTTGTCGACGCAGTCCGTCTGGCTGCTGCTCGGGTCGCGGCGAAGCGAGGTGTGGTGCCCGAGCCCGGCGGACCAGGGGCTGCCGAAGAAGTCGAAGGACATCAGGTCCAGCCGGTCGGCGCCGGCCTCGACCAGGAGCGGGACGTTCATCGCGTCCAGTTGGGCGGCGGAGGCCGGCACCGCGACGGCGATCGTCGCGTTCCGGTCGGCGGCGGACAGCGCGGCCCTGGTCTCGCGGATGAGCTCGGCGAAGTTCCCGGCGTCCTCCGGGCCGTACCCGGCCTCCGGGGCGCCGGCCGAGCCGGGCCAGCGCCAGTCCAGGTGGAGGGTGGAGAACATCGGGAAGGCGCGGAAGATCCGTACCACGGACTGGGCGAACCGCCGCCGGGAGGCGGGCTCCTGCGCGATGGCGTGGAAGGCCTCGCTCAGGTCCCAGCCGCCGATGTGCAGTCCGACCGCGAGGTCCGGGTTGCGCTCCTTGAGACGACGGGCGGCGCCCAGCAGGCCCTGGGCCTGCTGCTGGGTGAACAGGTCCTGGTAGTCGTTGGAGACCCAGCCGTCGAACCCGTAGCCGAGGTAGGCGGCCGCCGCGCTCCAGGCGTCGATGAAGGTCACGGCGCCGCGCTCGGAGGAGGCGATGCCGAAGTCCTGGGCGGCCTGGGCGGTGGCGGGCCCCAGGCTGCCCCGGCCGCCGACGAGGCCGACCAGGCCGAGCACGATCTCGTCGAAGGCGCCGTTCGCGGCCTCCAGCCGGGTGACGTCCGCGCCCGGCCCGCCGGTGGGGCCTCCGCTGTCGTCGGTCAGGCGGCTGTCGTAGGCCCAGGTGGTGTCCAGGAAGCCGGACACGGTCTGCTCGCCGCTGCGCCGGTAGGTGTTGAAGGCGGGCTTGGCGACCCGGCAGGGGGTGAAGGAGAGCTTCGAGTCCTCCCGCGCCGGGTCGAAGCCGTTCATCTCGTACGTGCGCTCGGCCGCGTCCACCGCCTGGCCGTTGAGGCCGGGGTCGGACGGGTACACCAGCTCGCTCATGACAGTTCTCCCTGCATCGCGCTAGCGGAAAGTGCCCGGTGTGGTGCCGGGCGTGACCGTGCTTGAGCAGGGTAGTGACCGGATCGGGCGATGCGGGCGGGTTCGGGTGAACTAGTTGACGAGACGTCAGGGGCGCGGTAGCCGGCTCTGTACTCGCAAAGCTACGGTCCTGTCGCCGCTGCTCTGGACGCACGTGAACCATACAGGTTCGAGCTCGACACGAACCCCCGCCTGGACCTCGGCCCTCGCATCACCGTGCCCGGACAGCAGGTGGCCGAGGAAGCGCCGGTGGCAGGCCAACAGCCCGCACGTCGAAGGGCGGCCCCGGCCTGGACAGCCGGGACCGCCCTTCGACGTACTCGGTGTTGCCGCCTACGCGGCGACCAGGTGCTGTTCGGCACCAGCCTCGATCACCGTCACGCAGGTGGTGAATGCCCCGTCTGGCTGCTTCCACGGGTCGGGGACGTCGTGGCCTTCGAGGTAGAGCGCCAGTTTCGGCGCGGTGCCGGCGTCGGCGAGTTCGCGCAGCGCGTCCAGGACGGCGCCGTCCATGGCGAGCACGACATCGGCCCAGTCGAGGAGTTCGGAGCTGACCTGGACGCCCCGGTGGCCGGTGAGGTCGTAGCCGGCGCGGGCGGCGGCAGCGACCATGGTCGGGTGGGCGCCCTCGCCGAGGTGCCAGTTCCTGATGGCGGCGGCCCGGGTCTCGACCGCCGGCCCGCCGTGGTGTGCGAGGACGGCGGCGGCGAGCGGGGCCCGGCAGTGGCCGCCCTTGCAGACCGTCAGGAGCCTTCGGGGCCGCCGAGCCTGGCCGTCGGCGCTCACCGGGCCGACACCTTCTCGACCTCGATGGCGAGCACGCCGAGGGCTTCCTTCTCGGCAGGGAAGATCTCCCGGATCGCCTGAAGCTGTTCGGCGCGTCCGGCGGTCGGGTTGATGGCTTCGGCGCGCTCGTGGTCGAACATCTCGTCAAAGCTGTTGTAGCGGCTGACGCGCTTGACCCGGGTGAGGGTGTTCTCGTCGCGGCAGGTGAAGCGGATCTGGTCGCCGGCCTTGATCCGCAGCATCGAGGTGTAGGCGACGCGGACCTCGATCGTCTTGGAGCCGTTGGCGATGAGGTCGTAGTACCGCTTGTAGATCGGCATGTCGCGGGCGCGGGTGGCGGTGGCGAGGTTGGCAGGGCGCGAGGTCATGAGTCGTCCTAACTCTTGAGCGGTGAAGGAGCGGAAGAAGTGCTTGGGGTCGGCCAGCAGGCCGCCGACGAGCCACAGGAGCGCGTCCACATAACCGTCGGTGGTGCCGGGCCAGTCGGTGGTGGAGAGCATCCAGGGCTCGACGCCGGGGAAGTCGGAAGGTCCCCCGGCGGCTCGTATCAGGGACTTGGAGAGCTTGCCACCGGAGTCGGAGAGCACCTGCGGCGTGAAGATCCGCACCGGCATGCCGCCGGCCGGGGTGCCCAGCGTGGCGAGCGCGCCGTCCACGAGCTGGCATCCGAACGCCCAGTCGCCGCCCTTGAGCATCACGTGCAGCGTGGTGGTGTCCCGGGCGAAGCTGCGTTCCTTGACCAGGTTGCGGTAGAGCGTGGCCAGGTCGAGGTAGCCGCCGTCGACGGGGTCGATGCACAGCTCGTAGCTGCCGTGGTCGTGGCAGACCGCGGTGAAGATGGCGCCGGCGTCGTCCAGCCGGGCCAGGCGGGTGCGCTCGGCGCGCTTCTCCGCCCAGCCGCAGGCGGGGCAGGGCAGGCGGGTGTGGACGACGCCGGTGGACGGGTTGAGCCACCACCGCAGGTCGTCCAGCACCTCCAGGGTGCGCAGGAACTCCGCGCGGAACGCGGGACTCGCCTGCTGGTCGGTGTAGGTCTCGGTGGCGTACTCGACGTCGGTGGCGTCGCTCAGCGAGTCGAAGAAGGGCCGGTAGTAGCCCCCGATCAGGTCGGTGACGCCGTCCTTGCCCAGCGCGTGGAAGTAGGTCTGCTGGTAGGCATGGTGGGTCTCGGGGTCGAGGGTGATGTCGTAGGGCGCGTTGTCCAGCGCCGAGAACCGGACCGCCGTGTCCACCCTGAAGGTACGGCGGGCCTGCTGGGCGAGGAGGAACGCGCTCGACTGGACGAGGTTGGTTCCCAGGTGCGGTGCGCCGTTGATCTGCGTGCCGACGACGAACTCGATCCGGGCCGGGCGCATGGCCTGCACGCGGGGACGGATCATGTCGACGGTGCGCAGGAGAGCGTTCGCGAGGACGCTGTTCGGGGAGATCAGGGTCGGTGCTGTGTGCTCGGGCATCGCGGGTGGTTCTCCTCTACATCGGCAGACGGAGGTTGGCGCGGATGAACTCCAGGCGGGCCGACGCCTCGTCGGCGGGGACGAACACCGGCTCGTAGCCGGCGTCGTAGTAGCCCTGGACGATCAGCTCGTGGACCCGGCTGATCTCGCGGTCCTTGGCGAACACCACGTCGCTCTCGTCCTCGAACGTGGACAGCGGGTCCAGGACGAACACGGTGTCGTAGCGGTAGATCCGGGTGGCCTCCTCCAGCTCCGGGTACGGGGAGAGGCCGAAGAACCGGTCCCAGCCGTAGCCGTCGGGGATGCCCCGGTTGTAGAACCGCAGGCCCGCCTTGTGCGCGCAGTACTCGTCCACGAACGCCCGCAGAACCTCGCGGGAGTAGTCGCGCCGGTCGCCGACCTCCAGGTGGCGGCCCAGACGCTCGCGGTGCGCGCGGTAGATCTCGCGTGCCGGCTCGCCCTCGGTGGCCGGCAGGCCGGCCGCGGCGATGGCCTCGAAGATGGCTTCCTTGCCGGCACTGGGGCCGCCGGTGATGACGTAGCGGCGAGCCGTGCCCTTGGGACTGTCGTGCGGGGTGCTCACAGGGCCGTCTCCTCTTCCTCGGGACCGGCGGTCAGCGCGGTCCGCCACGTGGTCAGCAGGTCCACGCCGCCGGGGGCCGCGTGGACGGCGAGCATGAACAGGTGGGTACCGGCTGCTGACGCCGCGTCGGTGACCAACGCGGTTTCGATCGGCGAGAGCTTCGGGGTCCAGCCGGCGAGCGCCGCCAGCTCGTGCGGGGCGGCTTCGCCGTCGGGCAGCAACGCGGCGCCGTAGGCCGCGCGGTAGCGGCGGGCCTCGGCCTGCAACTGGCCGTAGCGCCACAGCGCCGAGTCGGAGGCCGCGGTGGCCTCGCCCTGGTCGCCCATGCTGGCCTGACGCTCGACGGCGAGCAGTTCGGCCCGCAGCCCGTACACGCACGCCCACAGCCTCGTGAGGGCTTCCTCGTGCTCGGAGGCCTCCCAGGCGAAGACGTCGCGCGGCAGCAGCCGGCGGCGCCGGCCGGGGCGGACCGGTGGCGGGGACGCCCAGGGCTTCAACTGGGCAGCGGCGTCCCGCTCCAGCGCGTGGGCGAGCGCGGTGAGGAGCTGCGGCTCGACCCGCTTGCGAAAGTGGTGGACCTCGCGGTCCGCCGCCGTCGCCGCGGCTTCGCGGCGAAGAGTCAGGTTCGAGCCCGCCACGGCGGGCGGCAGGCCGAACAGGGCTTTCGCCGGCCCGCGCAGCCCTTCCGGCTCCAGCCGTGCCAGGACGCGACGCAGCACCCAGTCGAGCGCTTCGGTGCGGGCGGCTGGACTGGTGTCCTCCCCGGCCCTCGCGGTGACGCTCGCCAGCGCGGTCAGCCGTGGCCAGTCGCCGCCCGGCTCCAACGGCAGGCCCTTACGGGCCAGCAGGCGCAGTTCTTCGGTCAGGCCGGACGCTTCACGTTCGGCCAGGGAAGCGGATCGTTGTTCGACGGCGGTCGTCATGATCGGTGGCTCACCCCTTCCTCGGTGTGAGGAATCCAGTGAAGCACCGGTGCCCAGAAAGAGCCCAGTAGTGTGCCCAGAAAACACCCAGTCTGGTGAAGGGAGTTGACGCTACGTCGATTATTTTCGCGTCGGGCGTCAAGAGCCTTCGTTGAACGAAGGTCGCCGACTCGAGATCGAAAATACCGCCGTGCTGCACGAGCGCCTGGACACCATCACCCGGGCAGGCGGCAGGTGTTCCACGTCTTCGCCGCCCTGGCCGAGTTCATTCCCCCGACCGGCCACCCGCCGTACGCGCGCACCCTGAGAAGCGCATCGTGCTGATGATCCGACCGCACGGCCGTCGCGCAACGAGTCGCGACAGCACCAGGGCCCGGCCGTGGCGGACGGGCCCTGGTGGGGTGGTGGTGCGGTGGGCTCAGGCGGTGAAGCGGGGGTCGCGGGCTTCGATGGCCTGGACGAAGGCGGTCCATTCGGCCTGGTCGAAGGCGAGGTGGGGGCGGCCGGGGTTCTTGTCGTCGCCGAGCCAGACGTCGCCGTTGGGGAAGCGGGCGATGATCACGCAGTTGCCATTGGAGTCGCCGGAGAAGGGGGACTTGGTCCAGTCGGCGTCGGCGGGGTTGTGATCGTAGGGGTCGTGCCGGTCGGGCATGTGGGCCTCCCGGTGGCCAGTTAGGCGGTGAAGCGGGGGTCGCGGGCTTCGATGGCCTGGATGAAGGCGGTCCATTCGGCCTGGTCGAAGGCGAGGTGGGGGCGGTTCGGGTTTTTGTCGTCGCCGAGCCAGATGTCGCCGTTGTCGAAGCGCGCGATGATGACGCAACTGCCGTTGTCGTCCCCGGAGAAGGGGGACTTGACCCAGGCGGCAGAGGCGGGATCGTGGTTGTACGGGTCGCGCTTTTCGGTCACGTCAACTCTTCCAACTTGCGCTCAAGGGCTGCGATGGTCTCCTCTGGAGACAGCGCGCACCGCTTGACTCGGGCGAATGCCCGCTCGGCTCGCCGCACATCGCGTCCGGTTCTACGCGGGAGCATACCTCCGACTGCTTCGACGAAGACGAAGCCGTCCTCGGGCTCGTCCGGGAACCGCATGAGAACAAGCCCCGAGGTGAGAATGCCTTGGCGTCCAGCGCTCAGGGGAACCATGTGCACTGCGACGTTGGGGTACTGGGCTACCTTGATCGTGTGGCGAATCTGGTCAGTGAGCACTTTCTGGTCACCGGCTACCAGGAGAGCCACTTCGCCGAAGTATGCCTCGAAGTTGAGAACCGGCTCCTTGATCAGCCTGCGCTGACGCAGTATCCGGACTTCGGTAGCAGTCTCGATCTGCTCCTCGTTGGGAGCGCTCAGACCCGCCGCGATCATTTCTTTCGCGTAGCCCTCGGTCTGGAGCAGTCCGGGAAACGCTGACAGGAAGTACTCCTGCATATGTGAAGCGTCAGACTCAAGCGCGAGATACTCGGCGAACGCAGCGGTGATC
Source organism: Kitasatospora sp. NPDC091276 (assembly GCF_040684355.1). NCBI lineage: Bacteria > Bacillati > Actinomycetota > Actinomycetes > Kitasatosporales > Streptomycetaceae > Kitasatospora > Kitasatospora sp. NPDC091276. The sequence continues at coordinate 257,124 of NZ_JBFBFU010000004.1, forward strand.
GAGTTGGCGAAGTCCAGATTGCGCCACCACTGTTTGGTTGGACCGTCACTGAGAAGGCTCTCGAAGTCCTCGCGCTCCTGGCCAGTGATGCCGTAGTGGTCCAGCAGCACCTTCAGGTCGGCGCCGCTGATCTGCTGGTGGGCACGCTCGATTCTGCTGAGGCGAGCGGCGTTCCAACCCTTCAGGCCCTCCGTGACCTCGGTCAAGGTCTTGTTGTTGTACAGCCTCCAGTTGCGCAGCTCGTCGCCGAGGCGGATCTGCCTGATCGCTGACAGGTCCTTGCTCAAGTGGCGCCCCTCCCTCTGAGTGTGGGTCCAGTCTCGCCATGATGCGCAGGTGGCTCAACTCGTTTCAAGATCCACGGAATTGTTGTGGCGTTCGGGTTGCAGGTTCGAATTGACATGCTCCACACTCACTGTGACCGCACGAACACGCCACTGAAGGTGTGGGGTGACTCATGTCCACCTTGCGTAACCCGGTCCTCCGAACCTGGGAGACCACCCTCACCGAGCACGAGACCTCGGTCCGTACCGCCCGCCGCCTGGTCCGTGACCAGCTCACCTCCTGGGGCTGGGTCGGTGACCCGGTCGACGACCTCGTCCTCATCGCCTCCGAGTTCGTGACCAACGCCGTCGTCCACGCCTGTCACGGCGACGGCGAAGTCCGGCTCTACCTCCAGGAGTTCGACGGCGACTGCCGCCTCGAAGTCTGGGACCCCCGCAGCGACCTCCCGCTCCTGGAGCGGCGTCCGGGCCGTTTCAACGAGTGCGGCCGCGGGATCGAACTCGCCCGCCGGCTCGCCGTCGACTTCGGGGTGGTCGCGCGGTGCGGCACGGGCAAGCGCGTCTGGGCGCGCGTCCTCCGCACCGCGAACAGCAACGTTCCCTCGCCCGAAAGTTGAGCGTCATCAAGCTCGCCACCACGGCTGCGATCACCGCCGCCAGCCTCGCCCTCGCCTGCTTCGCCTCGGACCTCGTTCCGCCGCGCGAGCCGGCCACCGCCGACGTCGTCTGGTGGACCACCCTGGCCGCCGCCCTGATGACCGGCATCAACCGCCACAGCGACAACTCCGACGACGACAACGACTGAACCGAGGCCGCTCACCCCATGACGACCATGCACCCCGCCGCCATCGCCTTCCGCGACCAGGCGGCCCTCCGCGCCCGCTGCGACATCGGCAACGTCCGCAGAGTCCACGGCGAGCCCGACTACGAGAACGGAGCCGTCGTCCCCGCCGGCGACTGGTCCCCGCTTCCCGAGGACCACCCCGAGCGCTACGCGCCGGGCTCCTTCACCAAGGACAGCGGCCTGGTCGAGTTCTTCCGCCTCCCCGGGACCGTCACCGACGTCCACACCGTCGCCGCGCTCGTCGACCTCCTCGGCGATCCGCTGCACGTCGCCCTGGACGAGGCCGACGACCCGCCCGGCGAGTTGGTCACCCACCGGTTGCCCGAGAACGGCCTGTGCCTCGGCCTGCATGTCGACAACCACCAGAACCTGCCGTACCCGGACCGCGACACCGCCCGCCGCCTCTGCGTCAACCTCGGCCCCGGCAGCCGCCACCTCCTGCTCGCGGACACCGACATCAAGTCCATCTGCCGTACCGTCCACGACCGTTACGAGACCCACTGCCCCCACACCGACGACCTGCGGATGTTCGTCGCCCTGCGCAAGCCGCTCAAGCTGCTGCGGGTCCGCATCGACCCGGGGGAGGGCTGGCTCGCCCCGACCGCCGTGCTGCCGTACGACGAGTCCACGGAAGGTGCGGAAGGTCAGGGCCGGTGGTCCACCACCGCGTCCTGGCTCGGCCACTGGGGGCGCGACCTCTTCGACCCGCTGATCTGATCGCGCGCCGATCACTCTCCGCACACACCCCGATCGGTGGGGCGGGCGCGGGCCGCACCGTTGCGCACTTTGGAGCGCGGCAAATCCGAGGGGCGCGCAAGAGGTGCCACGCGCCTTTGTTCGCGCCCCTTTACGGTCGAGATCCCTCGCGTGCCCGGCCTCGACGATCCGGGGCTGCCAGCGACTATCTGACCGCGCGTTCGGGCAGGCTCGGGCGGACACCGATCGAAGGAGGCCGTGATGGCCGCAGTGCACGAATCCGTACTCGACGCGATCGGCGGGACACCGCTGTTCCGCCTCGCCCGGCTCGGCGCCGGGCTGCCCGCGCCGATCTACGCCAAGGCCGAGTTCCTCAACATCGGAGGCAGCGTCAAGGACCGCGCCGCGCTGTCCATGGTGCTGGCCGCCGAGCGGGACGGCCTGCTGCGGCCGGGCGGGACGATCGTCGAGGCGACCTCCGGCAACACCGGCATCGGGCTGGCCATCGTCGGGCGGCAGCGCGGCTACCGGGTGATCGCCGGGGTGTCCGACAAGTCGGCGCCCGAGAAGTCCGACATCCTGCGGGCGTACGGCGCCGAGGTGGTGCTCGCCCCGACGGCCGTGCCCGCCGAGGACCCGGCGCACCTGTTCAACGTCGTGCAGCGGCTGGTGGAGGAGATCCCCGGCGCCTGGCTCGCCAACCAGTACGACAACCTGGCCAATCCTGACGCCCATGTGCGCACCACCGGTCCCGAGATCTGGGAGCAGACCGGCGGCCGGGTGACCCACTTCGTCGCGGGCGTCGGCACCGGCGGGACCGTCACCGGCACCGGCGGGTACCTCCAGCAGGTGTCCGGCGGCTCTGTGACCGTGGTCGGCGCGGACCCGGAGTCCTCGATGTACGGGGGCGGGGACGGCAGCCCGTGGTTCGTCGAGAGCATCGGGCACTTCCTCCACCCCGGCACCGTCGAGGACCGCTGGCCGCAGGCCTACCGGTCGGAGGTGGTGGACGCCTTCGAGCGCATCCCGGACCGCGAGTCGCTGCTGACGGCCCGTCGGCTCGCCCGCGAGGAGGGCATCCTGGCCGGGCCCTCCTCGGGCACGGCGGTGGCGGCGGCGCTGCGGGTCGCGCGGCGGCTCGGGCCGGACGACCTGGTGGTGGTGCTGCTGCCGGACTCCGGGCGCTCGTACCTGTCCAAGGTGCACAGCGACGACTGGATGCGGCAGTGGGGTTTCCTGGAGGCGGAATCGGGGTCGGAGGCGGCGAACAGCCTTCGGTCGCTGCTCGCCGGGGCCGGCCCGCTGGTCGCGGTCGACGCCGGCGCGACGGTCGGCGAGGCACTGGAGACGCTGCGCGCCGTGCCCGACGGGGTGGCGCCGGTGGTGCTGGCGCGGGCGGCGAGGCCGTACGGGGTGAGCGCGACGGAGGTGGTCGGCTCGGTGTCGCGGGCGGTGCTGGCGGCGGCGCTCGCGGACGGCAGTGCCAAGCCGGGCGATCCGTTGGGTGGTCCGTCGGGTGATTCGCCGGGTGGTCCGTTGGGCGCACTGCTCGGGCCGGCGCTGCCGGCGGTGGGCGTCGGGCAGTCGCCGGCCGAGGCGCGGGCGGCGCTGGGGGGCGCGCACGAGGCCGTGTTGGTGCTGGTCGACGGGCGGGCGGTGGCGGTGCTGTCGCGGGCGCGGCTTGGGGGCGGGGTCTGAGGGCGGGGCCGTTCGGCGGGCTCAGCGGGCTCAGCGGGGCGTCGGCGGGGCCAGGATGGCCGTGATCACCCGGTCCAGCGAGCGGTCGAAGGCGGCGTCCGGATCGGAGGGCGGTCCGGACGCCGCGAACGCCTGGGCCAGGTGCGGGTATTCGCCGCTCATGGCGGCCCGGGTGAGGTAACCGACCAGCTCTGCCTGCCACTTGGCGCCTGAGGCCGCCGTCTGCTCGTACTGGGCGTACTGGCAGACGAAGCCGTTGAACAGGGCCATGGCCTCCATCCGGGCGCCGCCGTCCAGGCCGGTGGAGGCGGTGACGGCGAGGAAGTGGTCGGTGTAGCGCAGGGCGTTGGGGCCGATGCCCGGGCGGGCGAGCACCAGGGCCGGCAGCCAGGGGTGGCGGCGGAAGATGGCGAGTTGCTGGCGGGCGAGCGCCGCCAGGTCGGCGCGGACGTCGCCGCTCGGCGCGGCCGGCAGCTCGTACTCGGCGGTGACGGCGTCGAGCATGAGGTCGAGCAGGTGCTCCTTCTTCGGCACGTAGTTGTAGAGCGACATGGTGCCCGCCCCGAGGGCGGCTGCGACCCGGCGCATGGAGGCGGCGTCCAGGCCCTCCGCGTCGGCGATCTCGACGGCCGCGGCGGCGATGGACGTCCGGCTGTGGGCCGGTTTCGGCCCGCGGCCGGTGCGTTCGGGGCGCAGCCAGATCAGTTCGGGCGCCTCGGGGGCGGCCGGGCGCTCGCTGGTGCTGGGGGGTTCGTTGGACGGCACTGGGTGATCACCTCGCCCCCCATCTTAGATACGTACGACGTACGTAGTAGCATCTGACCCACGCTTCTACGTACGCTGTACCTAGAGAAGGGGCAGAGCCATGTCCGACACCGCCCGACCCGCCATCGAGATGGCAGGCGTGGAGAAACGATTCGGGACCACCGAGGCCCTCCGCGGCCTCGACCTCGCCGTTCCCGCCGGCACCGTCTGCGGGCTGCTCGGCCCCAACGGCGCCGGCAAGACCACCGCCGTCCGCGTCCTCGCCACCCTCGTCGCCCCCGACCGGGGCATCGTCCGCGTCGCCGGCCACGACGTCGTCAGCGCCGCCGAGGACGTCCGCCGGGCCATCGGGCTCGCCGGGCAGTACGCCGCCGTCGACGAGGGCATCACCGGGCGCGACAACCTCCACCTGTTCGGCCGGCTGCACCGCCTCGGCGCCCGCCGCGCCCGTGCCCGCGCCGACGAACTGCTCGAACGCTTCGACCTCACCGAGGCCGGCGACCGGCTCGTCCGCACCTACTCCGGCGGCATGCGCCGGCGCCTCGACCTCATCGCCAGCCTGGTCACCAGCCCCCCGGTGCTCTTCCTCGACGAGCCGACCACCGGGCTCGACCCGCGCAGCCGTCAGGAAATCTGGGACACCGTCAAGGAGTTGGCCGACGGGGGCACCACCGTGCTGCTCACCACCCAGTACCTGGAGGAGGCCGACCGGCTCGCCGACGACATCGTCGTCGTCGATCACGGCGCCGCCATCGCCACCGGCCCACCGGCCCGGCTCAAGGCCGCGATCGGCAGTCAGCTGTCCGTCACCCTCGCCGACCCGGCCCAACTCGCCGCCGCCGCCGTGGTGCTGTCCACCCTCTCGGGCGGCGACGCGCACGTGGACGCGGCCGAACGGACCGTGACGGTGCTGACCCAGCCCGGCGTGTCCGTCCTGCTGCCCTCGCTGGTACGGGAGTTGGACACCGTCGGGATCACCGCCGAGGACGCCGCCGTACGGGCCCCCTCGCTGGACGACGTGTTCCTCGCGCTCACCCGCGAATCCGCCGAAACCCTGAGGAGGGCCGCCTGATGGCCGCCGTGTACGCCCCCGCGCCGATGCCGTCCCGCCCCGCCCGGCTGGCCGTCGACACCTGGACGTCGATGCTCCGCATCCTCCTCAACTACCGCCACTCGCCAGGCCTGTTGGCCGCCTCGCTGGGCGTCCCCGTGATCATGGTGGTGGTCTTCGGGTACGTCTTCGGCAGCGCCATGCGGATCCCGGGCGGCGGCGACTACCGCGAGTTCCTGATGCCCGGCCTGTTCGCCATGGTCGCCACCAACGGCGTCATGGTGACCATGGTCGGCGCCGCCCGCGACGTCGGCCGCGGCATCACCGACCGGCTGCGCTCCATGCCCGTCTCCCGCACCGGACTGCTGCTCGGGCAGACCCTCGCCGACCTGCTGGTCAGCGTCGTCGTCCTGACCCTCCTCGCGCTCGTCGGCCTCGCCGCCGGCTGGCGCGTGCGCGAGGGCGCCGGGGACGCGGCGGGCGCGTTCGCCCTGCTGCTGCTCTTCCGCTTCGTGATGACCTGGGTCGGCACCTGCCTCGGCCTGGCCATCGGCAAGGAGGACGCCGCCGGCCAACTCTCCGTCGCGGTCTTCCCGATCGCGATGGTCACCAACGCCTACGTCCCCACCGGCGGCATGCCCGGGTGGCTGCGGGTCGTCGCCGACTGGAACCCGGTGAGCGCCGTCGTCCAGGCCTGCCGCGAACTCTTCGGCAACCCCTCGGCGGCCGGCGACGCCTGGCCCATGCAGCACGCCGTCCTCGTCGCGCTGCTCTGGAGCGGACTGCTGCTCGCGCTCTGCGTGCCGCTCGCCGTACGGAAGTTCGCGACGCACGGGCGCTGAGCGGGCGGTCGGCTGTTCGTCCGTCCGTCCGTCCGTCCGTCTGTCAGTCCGTCAGTCAGTCTGTCGGTCCGTCCGTTCGTTCGCCTGTTTCGTCTGACGGAATGTGCTGGACACCGACGCCGGTACGGCCGAAGGTGGGCGCCATGGAGTACACCCACCTCGGCCGCACCGGCCTGACCGTCTCCCGACTCTGCCTGGGCACCATGAACTTCGGCCCCCACGCCGAGGAGTCGGAGGCCCACCGCATCATGGACACCGCCCACGAGCGGGGCATCAACTTCTTCGACACCGCCAACGCCTACGGCCGCGACAGCGAGGGCAACCTCAGGGGCCGGACCGAGGAGATCATCGGCCGCTGGTTCGCCCAGGGCGGCGGCCGCCGCGAACGCACCGTCCTCGCCACCAAGGTGTACGGGGCGATGGGCGACTGGCCCAACGAGGGCAAGCTCTCCGCCCTCGCCATCCGCCGCGCCGTCGAGGCCAGCCTGCGGCGCCTGAACACCGACCACATCGACCTCTACCAGATGCACCACATCGACCGGGACACGCCCTGGGAGGAGATCTGGCAGGCGATGGAGGTCCTGGTCGCCCAGGGCAAGATCATCTACGTCGGCTCCAGCAACTTCGCCGGCTGGCACCTCGCCCAGGCCCAGGAGGCCGCCCGCTCCCGGCACTTCCTCGGCCTGGTGAGCGAACAGTCGCTCTACAACCTCCTCGACCGCACCATCGAACTGGAGGTCATCCCCGCCCTCCAGCACTACGGCCTCGGCCTGCTGCCCTGGTCCCCGCTGCGCGGCGGCCTCCTCGGCGGCGTCCTCCGCAAGGAACGCGAAGGCACCCGCGTCCGCGGCGCCCAGCCCCAGGCCGACGCACTCCTCGCCACCCACCGCGACCGCCTCCAGGCCTACGAGGACCTCGCCGCCGACCTCGGCACCGAGCCCGCCGACCTCGCCCTCGCCTGGCTCCTCACCCGCCCCGCCGTCACCGCCCCCATCATCGGCCCCCGCACCCCCGCCCACCTCGACGCCGCCGTCGCCGCCCTCGACCTGAAACTCGACCAGAAGACCCTCGACCGCCTCGACGAACTCTTCCCCGGCCACCAGCCGGCCCCGGAGGACTACGCCTGGTAGCCGCGCACGGGCGCTGTCCTGCCCCGGCGGTACGACCGGGGCAGGACAGCGGGGCAGGACATCGGCGAGGTCAACCGGCGCCGTTCGAGGAGGCGTCGGGCCAGTCGGTCAGGCCCAGCTGCGGCCATCTCGTCGCCGGTACCCTCCGGTTAGTCGATGGCCCGGGGCACGGCAGTGTGTGGACCGAACCCGAGTCGAGGACGCAGTACGACGACCAGCTCGCTGCCCGCGCCTCACCTGGGTCGACCAGCGTCACGGCCCAGAGCAGCACGTTGTCGTCCCCGGGCAGGCGGTCGACGGCGGATCCTGCGAGGAGGATGGCGTTGGGCCCTCCGCCGGCGAACCCGGGATCGGTCAGTAGGAGGTCACCGGTGGACGGGTCGGTGAAGTCCAGATGGTGGCCGGTCCAGTGACCCCTGAGCGCCTCCGTGAGCCGGCGGCTTGGGACGGGCTGGGAGACCGGGTCGGCGAAGCGCCCGTACGCCGGCGGTCCGGCGTGGCTCCCCGGGTGATTGACGACGGTCGGCAGTGGGACGGACCAGTCGACGCGCGGCACGCCGAACTCGGGTCGGGTGTAGTACTCCGCCAGGAAGCTCTGGCCCGGCCAGTTCTCCAGAGGCCGCAGCCGCCTCGGCACGCCGTCGCCCTGCGTCAACGCCCCGCTGAGTGCGCTCCGTGGCACCAGGTGTGACTCGACCCGCAGCACGGGAGGGATCCGGGGGATCCGGTGCGCGGGCGAGGCACGCCGCCAGGAGTCGGTGGGGCGGATGATGTGTGGCGGTAGATGCAGGCGTGGCAGGTCCTCCTTCGGCTGGTCCTCCTCGCTGCGCAGGTGGTGGAGACCGTTGAGCAGCAGCCATGGTGCGCCGTTGGGATCGGATCGGATGAGCACCTCTGCCAGAGATGCCGGAGGTCCGACCGTCGAGGCCACCGCCTCGGCGGCCGAGAACGGCGGTGTCCACCAGTTCCCTGATCGTGCAGAGGTGTTGAGCTGGGTCCTCCACCCTGCGCCAAGGGTCGGATCGACGGCGCGCCGACAGTATCGGGCCTCCTCCTGTTCTTCCGGATCCGGCGGGGACGCCGTCTGCAGGACACGGGTGGCCTGTTCGGCGAACCACTCCTGTTGAGCACGCTGGAGGGCCTTGGCCACGGCGGGGCTGGAGGTGTCGAACTCCCCGGCGTCGGTTCTGTGGAGAAGTCGGCTGGGCAGTCCGAGGGTGAGGAACCACGCCCGAGAGGCCAGCCAGGACTGACGGGGCCTCGGGCTTTCTTCCTCGAACGGACACCAGGAGAGCGTCGAGGCCGCCCGCGCGATGATTCGGCTGCCGAAGGGGAGGACCGCTACACGCGGGCGGCGCAGAGGGACGGCGGGGAAGGTGCTGTCTGCGATGGCGTCCGGGCGGAGCACCCCCCGGACGGAGAGGACCGCGTCGTGGATGCGCAGGTGCGGCCGAGCGATCGCACGCGTGATCGCAGCTGTGATCGGATCCGTGATCCGGTGGTCCGAGCCCGTGGGCGAGCTGCGGGCGAGGGCCCCGTATGCGGCGAGCCAAGTCGCCTCCGCCACGAGTTCGTCCCGGTGGTGGCCCGATCGGGTGAGCTGTCGGCCGATCAGTTCCGGCCGGTTCACCCAGAGGTCCGCCGCCGTGCGAATGCAGGCGTCGCGGAAGCTGTGGTGGCCGACGCCGGAGAGCCAGAGCAGCAGCGAGGTGACCTCTTCGACCACTGCGTCGCCCCGAGGGCCGATGGATTCGGCCCAGTGGACGAGCCTGCGGAGAAGGGCGATTCCGTTCGGATCGGCGAGGAGGTCGACGATGGGCCCCGCGAATCGGCGCTCAAACCGGCTACGGCGCCAGCCGGTCAGCTGATCCTGCAGGAACTCCACGCCCAGCGGGTGCTTGTGGCAGGTCGCGTTCACCAGGATGGAGTACAGCGCACTCGGGGCGGACCCGGGGTCGCGGAGCTGCCGGATCAGGAAGGCCCGGGATGAGCGGCCGGCCCGCTTCGGGTCCCGGCCCTCCAGTGACTCCAGAACCGCGTCCGCGACGAGGGACCGATGTCGACGGGGCACCAGGTCCGACAGCTCGGCGCCCTCGACGACATGCGGTGCCGCACCCGCCAGCGCCTCCAGCATCCTCTGATGGTCGGCACGTTGGCCGGACTCCGGATCGCCGTCGCGCGCCCGGTGCACCGCGTGAACGATCCGGGCGACGGCCCTGGAGGGACGTCGGCCACGAAGCAGGTTCACGGCTCGGACGTGTTCGGCGAACCGCTGGATCGCGAAGCGGACGCGCCGGGTGTTCGGATCCAGGGCCAGTACGCCCGCGTTCTCCAGCCAGCGCAGGAGCACGGCCGGATCGCTCAATCCGGGTGTGTCTGACAGGGCTTGGCAGGCGGCGCGGTATTCGAGGGTGCCCTCCTCGCCGACCCGTTCGGACAGGACCTCGCAGGCGAGGGTGACCAGGGGCGGCGGGGCCGGCGACGGACCGGCGCGGAGCGCGTGCGCCTCGTCCAGGTGTGCGGCGTAGTCGCCGTCGAGGATGAGCAGCCAGGACTGGAAGAGGTCGCCGACGGTCGGTGTGACGATCGGCCCGGGGGCCGGCTGAGGGGAGCGGTGCAGACACCAGGCCAGCACGGCGAGCATCAGCGGTCGGCGCAGTTCGGAGACGTCTGGCGGGAGCAGCAGTTCCGGGAGCCCGTACATGTCCTGGTACACCCGCCAGGCCTGGCCTGGGCGGGAGATCCCGGGATTCCAGAGGAAGCCATGGACCCGGGTGCCGGCCGCCTCCGAGGTGCCCACGGGGCCGGCCGGTCGGGTGTCCATCCGGACGGTGCCGACCAGAGTCACCAGTGGGTAGCACCGCACCAGTTCGGCCAGGGAGGCGAACGCCGTCCGGACGTCCCCGTGCAGGCAGCGGGCCTCGTTCAACGCGTCGATTGCGAGCACGGCGCGACGGCCGGTCAGCAGGGCCTGTTGTTGGAGGGCCGCGAGCAGGTCGCGCAGGCCGTGGGCCCGGGTGCCGGGTGAGACCCGAAGGGGGAGTTGGGCCTCGAAAGCCTCGTCCGGACCGAACTCGTGTCCACAGACGAAGGCCGTGGGCGCGCCGTCCGTGATGCGTTCCTGGACCCAGCCGCCCAGCCCGTAGGACTTGCCGGTTCCCCAACCGCCGCCGACGAGGAGGGCGCCGGTCTGTCGGGCCGCGAGGGCGGGGTCGTCGCATACGGTCCGGAGCCGGTGCCCGCAGGTCTGGAGGTCGTCGAGCGCGGCGAGCAGACGGCCCGCGGAATCGCGTTGCACGTACGGGAGCGAGTCGAACGGCTTGGCGGCGCACACGGCGGCCAGCAGCTCGTCGTACATGGCGGTGATGCTCTCGGTCACCCGGCCGCAGAGTCGGAGCACCTGGTCGATCTGTCTGCGAACGGACTGCGGGTCGGTTCGGCTCTCCGTGTTGAGCAGGTTCGCGGTCGCGTCCAGCTGTTCGGCGCAGAGGGCGCGGTCGCTGTCGGAACGGGTCCATCTCCGGCCGGCCTGCGCTGCCGGACCGGCGGACGGTGCGGGCAGGTCGTCGAGCGCCGGGCGCCAGCCGTCCCATACCCGAAGGACGGATGCGGTCTCGGCAAGCCGGTTCGCGAGTGCCGAAGGGTCGTCGAGCTCGGCGAGGGCGTCGGACAGGAAGGTGGCGAGCGGCGGAGTCTGGATGTCGACCCGCCCCCGATGGCGGCGAACGGTGCGGGCGGCGGCCGCGGCGTGCCGGTGAAGGTCGGACAGCCGCAGGTAGGCGGGGTCGAAGTACGCCGGAATGGCCTCCTCGGCGAGCGATACGAGGGCGCGCTCGATATCGCTTCTGGTGTAGGCGAGGAACCGCATGGGCGAACCGGGGCGCGCACGGTCCACCTGCGCCGCCCACCGCTCGGCCGCCGCCCGCCACTGCTTCGTGCCAGGTGCGGCGCCTCCCCCGGCGGTGAGGTCCTGCGGGAGGAAGACCAGGAGGTCGGTGAGGTCAGGGTGGTGGGTGAGGGCCGATTTGACGGACTCGTCCACGGCACCGAGTGCGGAGCTCAGTTTTCCGTGGTATTTCGCCTGGATCCCGACCATCCGACCGTCCGCGAGCCGCGCGCAGGCCTCCAGTCCGCCGTCCGGGGGCCGGAGAGCCAGCAGCGTCCCGGCGATGGCGGGGGCGAAGTCGCGTTCGAGGATCGCGGGGAAGAGATGGACGCAGAGCTTCTCGAACACCTGGGCCGGTGCGGCCCCGAGGTCGCTACGGAGCCGGGTGAGATCTACTCCGAGAGGCAATTCGCAGTCCTTTCCGCGGAGCTTGGCCTGTGGAGGGGGACGGCGCGGGGAACCGACGGCCCCCGCGCCTCAGGTCACGCCAGAGAACGGGCGATGCGGTCCCAGGTCTCGACCTGGGCCATCGCATCGGTGACGAGATCGAGCGCGGCGGCGATGTCTCGGCCCGGCCCGTGGAGAGTGGGAGCGGTGGTGGTGAGCCAGTCCAGGGTGATGCGGAGGAGCCGGAGGGTTTCGAGAGCCTCGCGGGCGAACCGGGACATGTGGGTGAGCTGGCGTGCGACGTCACGGTTCTGGATGTTGTCGCGGGTCTGTGGATGGTGGTCGAGTCTGCTGAGCGCGGTGTGTACGGCGGCATCGATGTCGGGAATCAGCGCGGCGAACTCCGCAGCGCAGGACCTGAGTTCCACGGCGGGGCGGGCGATCGCGGTGCTGAGGCGTTCGGCTGCCGTGCCGTCCGGTGCGGTGGCCAGGTCCGGCACGAGCTCCTCGGCGAGCGCGGCGATGTCGTTCACCAGCCCGGTAACCGCCTTGAGGCCCTCGGTCAGTGGGGGCATGGTCGTCTGGAACGTGGCGAAGAGGTCGGTCGGGGTGGTGACGGCGGTCGGCGTCGGCTCCTGCCGGGAACGGAGGCCGAGCAGGATCCGCACGGGGAGGAACGGCGTGAAGCCGTCCCGGAGGGCTCGGACCAGTGCGCCCTGGAGATCCCGGCGGGCGTGTGCGAGACCGGTCTCGGATCGCTCGAACACGACCCTGCCAGTGCGTGGAAGGCCGGGCGGTTGCCGATTGCGTTCACCGATCTGGAGGGTGGGCCGCCCGGTGGTGTGGCGCAGACCGAGCTCGTACATGACGGACGGCCTGCCGTCGGTCACGTCGGCGATGACGATGTCGGCCCCGAGTACCTGCCGGTAGCGCAGCTCGTCCGGCTGGGCAGGGTACGAGCGGAGTGGCCGGAGACCGAGGGCGGCACAGGCGGGGCGGACGATCCGCTGGTAGACCTCCAGGCCGGCGTCGTACGCGTTGCGGTCCCCGGCGGGACCGATCACGACACAGGTCAGGTGGCCCTGGGAAGGCTCCGGGACACTGGGCTTGGGTACCGTGGCCGCAGCGATCATGCGAGGTCCTTCCAGCTGAGCCCCGGGAGCGGTGGCGCAATTGTCAGGTGGGACAAGTCATCCTCATAGATGGGGAGTTCATCGATGCCGAGGGCGCTGAGCAGTCCGACGGTGGGCACCCGGTAGCGGTGCCCGGCGCGGACCACCGGGCAGGGGAAGACTCCGCGGTGAACGAGGTTGTAAGCGGTGCCCAGACAGATGCCGAACGCGCGCGCGGCGGTCCGCAGGTCGACGGCCAGCGGGAGCCCGAACAGCTCGGGGAAGGTGAGTGCCCCCTGGGCGTGGGTGGTCATCGGTCGGCCCCCGCCGGGCGGAGGGGGAGCGTCCCGAGCCGCGGGCCCCGGCGGCGCCGATGGGCGTGCTGGACGACCTCGCGCAGGCCGAGGTGGTCGGCGAGTTCGCCGAGCCGCGCGCCCTCGATCGCCGAGCGGGAGGAGAGGCGCAGCGGTGCGGTCAGGCCGTCCGGGCGGTCCGGCGGGGTGATCGCGAGATCCCACAGGTCCTCGGCCGACTCCGAGGTGCGGGCGTCGGCCACCGCGACGATGTCCTCGACCGGCCGTCCGCCCGAGGCCGAGCGGCGGGCGAAGTCCCATCCCCGGCGGCCCGCAGCCTTGAGCAGCTGCGGGCCGACGTCGGGGTCGTCCGGGGAGACCTCGGCCAGCCGTTCGATCAGGGCGAGCATGACCTCGGATTCGACATCGCGCCGGTCCGCGCCCAGCCGGGCCGAGGCCTGGCGGGCGACCCGCTGAAGCCGAGGCAGGGCGAGCCAGACCACGGCCTCGACCCACCCGGCTACCTCCGTCGAGCCGATGGCCATGGCCAGCGAGTCGTGCTGAGCGAGTGCGACGGCACGACGCCAGATCTCGCGGCGCAGCGACTCGTCAACCGGCTGCTCGTAGAGGGCTGCGCGCGCCTGCGGCAGCTCGAGGAGGCGGGTTGCTCCGCCGACCTCGACCTGGAGAGCGTTCGGCCGCAAATGGGCGGCGCTGGTCACCCGCTGGTGGATGACGTCGAGCACACTGTTGTACGTGATCAGAGCCATGGGGCGGTTCCTCCAGTCGAACGGTGCGGGTCGATGTAGGGCTTGAGCGCCGAGTGAAAGCGGTTGATCGCTCGGGAAAGCCTTCCGACTTCCCTGGGCGGCTGGTGTGGGGCGCTGTCGGGGGCGATGAGGAGGTTGCCTGAGGGGGTGGGGATGTACAGCCACGCCCGACGGGCGAACTCCTTGTCGGGGACGGTCGCCAGGATGCGGCGGAACCGGTCGGGGTGCAGGCCGGTGTGCCGGGACACGACCGCGTCCTCGTACACCCGGTCGGAGACGATCGCCACCAGGTGCGTCGTCTCCTCACTGGCCTTGGCCAGGACGGCCTTGACCTCCTGGGAGTCGAGCAGTCGGTGCAGTTCGTTCCTCGCAGGCCCGTTCCCCTCGCCGGGTACGCCTTCGGGCGCCACGTGGCCGGAGTGGACGCTGACCCGCATCCGCAGTCGGACGTGGCCCGAATCGGCGTTGTGCTTGGCGAGCTTCTCGTCGAGGCGGTCGAGGAAGGGGTGGACGACGAATCCCAGCAGTGTGGGATCGAAGCCGAACGTGACCCCGTCGCCGGAGTTGACGGGGAACCGCTTTGTGGTCCGGAGGTCGTCGAGGCCGGCTGCGGTGAGGGCGGCGTCCAGGATCTCCTCAAGGTAGGCACTGACCGGTGCGTGGACGGCGCCGGGCAAACTGGTGAAGCCCTTCAGGTCGACGCAGAGCAGGCCGGAGAGCGGCGGCAGGGGCCGACTGACGATGCCGGGGAGTGACGGGGGTTCGGGCATGGCGGTCTCCAGGAACGCAATGTTCGGCGGTCGCCGGGCTGACGACGAAGAGTCTGCGGTCGGCCGGCGAGGATTAGGGGGCCCGCGACCCCTTAGCGGTGTGTCCTGCGCCACACCTGGTTCGTGGCCGGCGAAGGGGCGCGGCAGGGTAGCAGCCGGTGCCGGGCGGATCGCGCCTCACGCGCCAACTCGTCCTACCCGGGCCTTGGTTGGCGATCGCTCCCCTAATCTCCCGCCATGAACTTGTGCAACAACTCCTCGTCGGGGCTGCTCATGGGCCCGAACCGGACCTTTCAGGCGCTCGTGGGCCCGGCCGCGTGGAACGGCGTCCTCAAGGGCACCGAGCGGAGGAAGCTTCCGGCGGGCCGGAAGCTGGTGGGGCAGGGCGACGTGGGCGCCTTCGTGATCGTCGTGATCAGAGGTGTGGTGAGGGTCGACCAGATCGGGGGTCGTGCCGGTGCGGGTAAGCGGCTGCTCGCCTTCCGGCGTGGCGGCGACCTCATCGGGGACCTCGCCGTGCTCGGTTTCGGCGTGCGGACGGCCACGGTGACGGCGTACACCGACTGTGAGGTGGCGATCGTGCCCGGGGAGACGTTTCGGAGCCCCGGTTTCCAGCGCGACTACGGCTTGGCGATCTCGTCGTACATCGCCGGCCGGCACTGGGAGGCCCAGATGCTGGCGCAGCCCGGCGACAACCGGGCTCGGGTCGCATGGGTCCTTGTGCCGCTGCTCGACCACGAGGAGGGGATTACACGGAGTGTGGCGAATGACGTCCAACTTCCGGTTGTCCAAAGGGATCTCGCAAGTTGCCTGGGCATCGGCGCCAAGCAGGTGCGGCAGGTCGTGTCGGTGACGCCGTTCGGCGGGACGCTGGCCGGTCGGCGGGGGCGGCTCGTGGTCGAGGACCCCGAGGGTCTGCGCGCGGCCGCCGCGCGGCTCGGCGGACTGTCGTGAGCGGTTGACGGCCGTCGTCACGTCGCGGCGATCAGGGCGGCGCCGGTCTCGAACACGTGGTGCCAGGCCTGGTCCAGGAGGTAGGCGCCGTTCATGCCGTGGTCGGCGAGCCGCACGAAGTCTCCCCGCCGGGTGAAGTCGGCCGCCCGGCGGAGGGGTTCGCGGCGGTCGGCGAGGTAGTGGGTGGCGGCGGACAGCGCGAGGGCGGCGAGGAGGCGGCGGGGTTTGGGGCGGAGGCCGAGGGCGCGGGTGCCGAGGAGGAGGGCGGCGGCCTGGGTGGCGGTGTAGGCGGCGACGTGTGCGGTGCAGGCGCGGCGGCCGGCCGGGGTGGGCCGGCCCTTGGTGCCGGCCTGGTGGTCGGTCTGGATCCAGTGGTCGGCGAGGGTGGCGGAGGCGCGGAGGAGGGCGTAGGCGGCGGCGAAGGCGGCGGCGCGGGAGGCGGGTTGGGGGGTGGGGGCCGGCGTGGGCACGGGCATGGGCGTAGGTGCGGGCGTGGGCATGGGGCTCCGATCGGTGGGGTGAAGGTTTCCTGGTGGGGCGGCCTGCTGTGGTAGCAAGGCAGGCATGACGGAACGGCCTGGCGGGCGTAGCTCGTACCACCACGGATCGCTGCCGGAGGCGCTGGTCGCCGCGGCGTTCGAGCTGCTGGACGAGTACGGGCAGGAGAAGGTGAGCATGCGGGAGGTGGCGCGGCGGGCCGGGGTGTCGGCGGGGGCGCCGTTTCGCCACTTCGCGGACCGGCAGGCGTTGTTGACGGCGCTGGCGGACCGGGTGCTGGCGGACTTCGCGCGGTGCCAGGAGGCCGAGGTGGCGGCGGTGGCGGCAGTGGATCCGGCCGGGGGGTCGGCCGGGGGGTCGGTGATGCGGGCGGTCGGGCTCGGGTTCGTCCGGTACGCGCTGCACCATCCGCACCGGTTCGATCTGGTGCGTTCGCGGGTGTTCGTGGCCTCGCGGGAGCCGGAGCTGCGGGATCAACTGGACGGCATGGACAGGGCGTTCACCGGGCTGATCGTGGCGGACCAGGAGGCGGGCCGGTTGCGCCCGGGGGATCCGGGGCTGATGGGGCTGGCCGGGCAGGCGCTGGTGTTCGGGCTGGCGCAGATGATCGTGGACGGCTACCTGCCGGAGGAGGAGGCGGAGGAGCTGGCCGGGAAGGTGCTCGACACCTTCGGCCAGGGAGTCGCCAACCTTCCTTCGCAGTAACCGATTTGTGCGTGCAGTGAGCCTTGACCGGGTTTCCCGGCCCTGATGTAATCACCGATTACATGGGGTGCGGGAGGCTGAGATGTCCATGGGAACGACGTTCGTCCGATCGATGTTCGCCAAGCCGACGCCGGGCTACACCACCGCGGGCGCCACCGGCGACACCGTGGTGCTGCTGATCGGCATGCGGATCAACCGCTTCTGGGCCGTCCACCACTGGGGCCCGGTGATGTTCGCGATGTTCCGGATGCTGTACGAACTGGGGCGCAGCCCCGAACGCGGCCTGCGCGGGCGGATCCTGCTCACCGCCTCGCCGCGCACGTACTACGTCGTCCAGTACTGGGAGTCGAAGGAGAAGCTGTACGGCTACGCGAGCGCGCCGGACGGCTTCCACCACAGCGTCTGGGGCATCGTCAACCGCAAACTGCGGGAGGGGAAGGCCCGTCGGCACGTCGGGCTGTGGCACGAGACGTACGTGGTGCCGGAGGGTGGGTACGAGTCGATCTACTTCGACATGCCGCCGTTCGGTCTCGCGGGCGCCACCGGCTCCCTGCCGCTCGAGGCGCGCGGGCGCCGTGCGTCGCAGCGGCTGGCCTACCGGTCGGGGGAGGGCCCGCAGGGCGGCTCGAAGGAGGGCCGCCAGGAGGGTGCGAAGGAAGGCCCGCAGGGCGGCTCGAAGGAGGGCTTGAAGGAGGTCTCGGGGGAGCGCGTGCCCGAGTAGGGGTGCTCACCGGGCGCTCAGGGAGTGTCGCGGGTCGGCCCGGGCGCCGCGGCGTGAGAGCGTCGGGGGATGGCGGAGGAGCAGGGCGGGATGCCGGCGGGCGCGCCGAGAGGTGTACGGGCGGGCGCGCCGACCGGAGCACCGGCGGGCGCACAGACGGGCGGCGCACCCACGGGCGGGCCGGTGGTGCACGAGGTGCCGTACCACGCGCAGTGGGAATCGGCCGAACTGGTGCGGGTGATCATCGACGGGCAGGTCGACGCGGCCGAGGACCCTTGGTGGGGGCAGTCCGGTGCGGCCACCCCGGAGGAGTACGCGTGGTGGTCGTGGCGGCTGTGCGGGGTGGCCTGCCTGCGGATGGCGCTCGACCACTGGTGGGGCCTGGCGCCGCCGGCGCTCACGCTGGCCGGGGAGTGCGTGGCGGCGGGGGCCTACGTCCGGGACGGCGAGAGCCTGCGCGGACTGATCCACACGCCGTTCGCCGACTACGTCCAGCGGCGGTGGGGACTGGCCGCGCAGGCAAGGGAGTTGGCGCCCGCGGAGCTGGCGGCCGAGGTGGCCGGCGGGCGGCTGGTGATGGTGTCGGTGCATCCCGCGATCCGGGAGCCGGCCGGTCCGGCACCGGTGCGGCGGGGCGGACACCTGGTGCTGGTGGTGGGCGCCACGGACACGGCGGTGGTGATCCACAACCCGTCCGGATTCCCGGGGGAGTCGCAGTCCTTCGCGCACGTGCCGTGGCGGTCGTTCGAGCGCTTCTACGCCGGGCGGGGGATCGTCCTCGGCCCGCCGGGCACGGGTGGCACGGGTGGCGCCCGATCGGTTCCCGACCAGCAACCGGTCGGGAGCTGACCGGCGGCTGGTCGGGACCTCATCAGCCCCTGATCAGGAGCTGATCGGGGGCCGATCGGGGGCTGATCAGGGGTTGTCCGGCAGGCCGGCCGGGTTGACCGGGAGCTGGCTGCGACAGAGCGCCGATATCGGCTTCAACGCGGCGGCCAGGCGGTCGAGTTCGGCGCGCGGGTAGTCCTCCCAGACCCGTGCGGCGGCCAGGTCGGTGGCGGCCTCCAGGGACTGGTGCCGGATCCGGCCGAGTTCGGTCACCGAGCCCGCCGTGGTCAGCCAGCCCCGCTCGACCAGGCGCGCCGCGGCCGCGTCCCACTCCTCGTCCGTCCAGCCGCGCATCGGCTGGAGCATCTCGCGCCGGACGTCCATCGCGCACCGGACCACCAGCGCCTCGCAGCCGTCCAGGCCGGCCGCCACCAGGGCCGCCACGTGGCCGTCCCCGCGGTGCTCGCGCATCACCGTGGCGGCCTGCCACAGCCGTTCGTACAGGCCGGAGGGGCGGGGCAGCGCGGCGTTGGCGGCGGCCAGCACCCGGCCGACGCAGTCGAGCCGGCCAGCGGCCCGCTCCAGGGCCTCCACCACCAGTTCGACCTGCGCCGGGTCCACGTGCTCCAGCAGCCGGGCCAGCGCCCCCGCCGAGCCCTTCAGCCGGGCGGCCAGCGCCTCCTCCGGGCTGGCGTGCGTCCACACCTCCGGCAGCGCGCGCTCGACCATCGCCGGGGAGAAGCTGAAGAACGCGGCGATCACCGGCGGCGCGTCCACCGCACCCAGCGGCGCCGACCGGCTGGCGAAGTAGCCGCGCCAGCCGCCGTGCAGTCCGGCCGCCTCGTAGGCCTCGCGGCTCTCGGGCAGGAAGTAGGTGACGGAGTGCACCGGTTCGAAGAGCCACCACAGGGCACGGGCGGGGTGGACGAGATCGGCCATCGAAGGACCTTCCTCGGAGAGGGGCGGGGCGAACCCGGCCGGACGGGGCGGCTCGGCGGGCGCCGACGGATCGGGCGCGCGCGGGCCGCTTCAGTGCTGATGACCACGGCGGCGGCCACGGTAATCCCGCACCGGGTGTGATGACGGTCACGGGGAGGTCCCGGTGTGCGCCCGGCGGGGCGGCGGCGCGAGATGATGGGACGAGGTGCCCGCTCCCGGGACGCCGCAGCCCTCCAGTGAACCCTCGTGTGAAGGTAGTCGGTAATGGCGCAGATCAACCCCAGCATCCTGTCCGCGGACTTCGCCCGGCTCGCCGACGAGGCCGAGGCCGTCAGGGGCTCGGACTGGCTGCACGTCGACGTGATGGACAACCACTTCGTCCCCAACCTCACCCTCGGCATCCCGATCGTCGAGTCGCTCGCCCGCGCCACCGACATCCCGCTCGACTGCCACCTGATGATCGAGGACCCGGACCGCTGGGCCCCCCAGTACGTCGAGGCCGGCGCCGGCTCCGTCACCTTCCACGTCGAGGCCGCCGCCGCGCCCGTCCGCCTCGCCCGCGAGATCCGCGCCAAGGGCGCCCGCGCCTCCATGGCCCTCAAGCCGGGCACGCCCATCGAGCCGTACGAGGACCTGCTGCCCGAGCTCGACATGCTGCTGATCATGACCGTCGAGCCCGGCTTCGGCGGCCAGGCGTTCCTCGACATCATGCTGCCGAAGATCCGCCGCACCCGGGAGCTGATCGCCAAGCACGACCTGGAACTGTGGCTCCAGGTCGACGGCGGCGTCTCCGCCGCCACCATCGAGCGCTGCGCCGAGGCCGGCGCCGACGTGTTCGTGGCCGGCTCGGCGGTGTACGGGGCCGAGGACCCGGCCGAGGCCGTGCGCAAGCTGCGGGAGCTCGCGACCAAGGCCTCGGCGGACGCCTGGTGGGCCTGCGGGCACTGAGCCCGGGCGGAGCCGTTCAGAGACGGGGCTGTTCAGAGACGGGGCTGTTCAGGGGCCGGGCCGGCCGTCGTCCAGGGGCCCGGCCCGGCCTGGCCCCGCCCGGCGAGGGGTGGAGGATCCGGCGGTCGTCAGGGATGATCGTTGGCGAACGCCCCTCGCCCGGCCCCTCTCCGCACGGTGGTGGAACCGCACATGAGCAACCTCGACCGCAAGCCCTCCCCGACCACCTGCGGCCGCGAGGCCGACACCGGACCGGTCAAGGACCTGCTGACCGGACGCCAGGTCCAGCTCGGCGAGAGCACGATGGTCCGCCGACTGCTCCCCAATCTGGGCCGCCGGATGGTCGGCGCCTGGTGTTTCGTCGACCACTACGGACCCGACGACATCGCCGACGAACCCGGCATGCAGGTCCCGCCCCACCCCCACATGGGCCTCCAGACGGTCAGCTGGCTCCACCAGGGCGAGGTGCTGCACCGCGACAGCCTTGGCAGCCTCCAGACCGTCCGCCCGTACGAACTGGGCCTGATGACCTCCGGCCGGGCGATCTCCCACTCCGAGGAATCCCCGCGCCCGCACGCCCGCTACCTGCACGGCGCCCAGCTCTGGGTCGCCCTCCCGGACGCCCACCGGCACACCGCCCCCACCTTCGAGCACCACGCCGACCTGCCCGTCGTCACCGCCCCCGGCCTGCACGGCACCGTCATCCTCGGCACCCTCGACACCGCCACCTCGCCCGGCACCGCCTACACCCCCCTCGTCGGCGCCGACCTCGCCCTCACCGAGGGCGCCGACCTCAAGCTCCCGCTCGTCCCCGACTTCGAGTACGCCGTCCTCTCCATGTCCGGCAGCGTCGACGTCGACGGCGTCCGCGTCGAACCCGGCTCCATGCTCTACCTCGGCTGCGGCCGCCCCGAACTCCCCCTCCACGCCCGCACCGACGCCGCCGTCCTCCTCCTCGGCGGCGAACCCTTCGACGAGCAGATCCTCATGTGGTGGAACTTCATCGGCCGGTCCGGTGAGGAGATCACCCGGGCCCGCGAGGACTGGATGTCCACCGCCCGCTTCGGTGACGTCCACGGCTACGCCGGCGACCGGCTGCGGGCGCCGGAGCTCCCCGCCCTTCCGCTGAAGGCGCGGGGGCGCGTGCGCTGAGGCGGGGAGACGGGGTTCGCGGTCGCTAGCGTTCGTCGGTGAGGTCGCGGACGAGGGTGCTGCTCATCTGGGGGAGTTCGCCGTACTCGGGGTCGTCGCCGGCGACGGGGAGTTGGTGGATGACGGCCGCGAGGCGGGGGGGCAGCTTCACGTCGAGGCCGTAGTGGCACCGGGCGAGGATGTCGGTGAGCACCTGGGCCGGCAGCAGTGCGTGAGGAGTGCTCAGGACGCGCTGTGGCGGGCGGGGGTTGGTGGCCAGTGCTTCGGCCTGTTGGCGCCAGACTTCCGCGTCCAGGAACTCCCCGAGGCTGCGGTGCAACAGGCTCAGGAACGACGCGGAGGTGTAGGAACCGCCGCCGGCCGCGAACTGCCACCAGAACTGGGCGCCGTCGCGATGGCCCGCGACGTACAGCAGCGCGCCGAGGACGAGGGCGCCCTCGGGGTGGATCTGCTCGGCGTTGACGAGGAGGCCCAGGGAGGCCGCGGCGGACGGCATCGAGAGGACCAGGGACGCGGCGAGGTCGAGTTCGTGGGCCGCCTGCTTGTGCTCGGAGGACAGCGGACTCGGGGCGGTCAGCAGCCGCTCCCAGGAGACGCCCGTGCCCCCTGGCTGCGGCCGGGGGGCCCGGGTGGGCAGGTGGATGCCGGCCATGTTCGGGTGCAGGGCCCGGTCGTGCTCGGTGCTCACCGGCTCTCCCCGCGTCGGCCGCCGAGCGCCGCGGCCAGACGGTCGAGAGCCTGGCTCGCGGTCGAACGGACGTTGGCCTCGGTCGTCCCCAGGCAGTCGGCGATCTGCTCGTCCGGCAGGTCGAGCAGGTAGCGCAGCACGATCACGTCGTGCCGCCGCTCGGACAACCGCCGCAGCGCGACGTACAGTTGCTCGTGAGTGCCCCCGGTCTCCATCAGGTGCTGCGCCCGCTCGGCGGCGATCCGTACGGCGTAGACCCACCCGGGGACGCTCGCCTGGGTGGGCAGCGGCTCGCCGTTCATCATCAGTTCCGCCAGGGTGGCGCCGATCTCCTCCTTGAGGATCGTCCAGGCGTGGAACGGTGGGATCTTCTCCCGCAGGATGCGCGGCCACTCCTTCCACACGCGGACCTTCGCGATCTCCACCGCTCTGTGTGCGGCGGCGTCGTCGCGAAGGCGCGCGCGGGCGAACCCGGTCCACGCCCCCTCGTGCGTGTCGCAGAACGCGTCGAACGTCAGGCGGTCCCGGTCTCCGACCACCCAGTCGCTCTCGGTCACGTCCCATTCCTCCCCTGCGGCACGCCTGTCGGCTGCCGTCCGGCGCGGGCCGTCGACCGTGGCTGAGCCCCACGGCCGTGCGGCGGTCACAGTGGGAACTCGCTTCCCTGGTAGGAACATTAAGGCGGATTGGATGCCGAGATGTTAAACCGCGACAAGGTGTTTCGAGATCAGACATAAGGTGCGGCGGATGATGGAGATACCGTGCGGAACATGGTCAGAGTGAGTCACTACATGCTCTGATTCGGTCGTCCTGCTTCACGGTCGCGTCGTCACCGGTGGCGGCCCTTGCTTGGCCGTTCGGGCGTGTGGGCATAGTGGAAGGGGCCGCGCCAGGGTCCGCCACCGCTCGCCACGGTGGCGCGGGCGCGGATCGGTCCTGTCCTGCGCAGGGCGAGTCGATGACGTATCAGGGGGAACGCATGACGGACGGCACCGCCAGGACCGACGACGTAGAGGTCAACCTCGACATACACCTGGCCCACTCGGCACGGATGTACGACTACTACCTCGGCGGCACGACGAACTTCCCCGCCGACCGTGAGGCCGCCGGCCGGGCCCTGGCGGTCTTCCCCTACGCCCGCTCCGCCGCGCGCGCCAACCGTGCCTTCATGCGCCGGTCGACGCAGCTGCTCGCCGAGGCCGGGATCCGGCAGTTCCTCGACATCGGCACCGGGATCCCCACCTCGCCGAACCTGCACGAGGTCGCGCAGTCGGTCGCACCGGACGCCAAGGTCGTCTACGCCGACAACGACCCGATCGTGCTCCTCCACGCGCAGGCGCTCCTGCGCGGCACCGAGCAGGGCGTCACCGCCTACGTGCAGGCCGATGTGCGCGAGCCCGGAGACCTGTTGGACTCGGCCCGGGCGATCCTGGACTTCACCCAGCCGATCGCGCTCAGCATGAACGCCCTGCTGCACTTCGTGCCGTTCGAGGCCCAGCGGATCACCGAAGGCCTCAAGGCACAACTGCCCAGCGGTTCCGCGCTGGTGGTCAGCCACTTCACGCAGGACTTCGCCGCCGAGGAGACCGCCCGGCTCATCCAGGTCTACACCGCCGCGGGAACCCCCGTCGCCGCCTGCACCCGTGACGAGTTCGCGCAGTTCTTCACCGGCTGGGACCTCCTGGAGCCGGGCGTCGCGGCCACTCCGCGCTGGCACCCGGCGGCGCCTGCGGACGACACCGAGCACATCACCGACGCAGCGGCCTCCTGCTACGGGGCCGTCGCCATCCGCCCCTGAGCCGTCCTCCCAGTCCGGCAGCTTCCAGTCTGGCAGCTTCGAAGCCCGGATGTTCAAGCCCGTACATCGGCATTCCGGGACCCGGGTGCGCCCACCGCCGGTGGCGGCAGGAGTCGTTGTCAGTCGCGGTCAGCGGTCAGCGGTCAGCGGTCAGCGGTCAGCGGTCAGCGGTCAGCGGTGAGCGGTGAGCGGTGAGCGGTGAGCGGGCCGCATCAGCCGCTCGCCGGGCGGCTCACTCGCGCCCGCCGATCGCGTCGACCGGCGCCGGCCGCAGGGCGGACCGGGTGGCCACCGCGATCGAACCCCAGGAGAGCGCGACGGTGACCGCCACGATCGCGACGAGGCCGACGGGGCCGACGGGGGAGACGGACGGAACGGGTGACTCCGTCAGCCCGAGGCTGATGCCGACCAGGGGCGGGACCGTCGCCAGCAGACCGAACAGCAGCGCCGAGAAGACCACGATCCTGGCTTCGCCGTTCATCATCGCGCGGACCTGGGCCCGGTCGGCGCCGATGAGTCGCAGCATCGCGAACTCGCGAACTCGCGAACTCGCGCACCCGCGCCGCCGTCGCCATCACCAGGGTGTTCACCGCGGCGATGGCGATGTAGCCCAACAGCACGGTCTGGAACAGGAGGTTGAGCGCCCAGTCATCCGAACCGCCGCCCCCGGGCGCGGCCTTGAACGCCTCCTGGCCGCCCGCCTGGACCGTCGGGTAGCGCCCGACCGCGCCGCGCAGCGCGTCGGCGAGCGCCTTCGGGTCGGTCCCGTCCGCGGACCTGACCAGCACGGCGGTGTCGACCCGCGCGGTGGTGTGCGCGACGACGAGGTCGTTGGGCAGGGTGACGTCCCCGAAGCCCGAGCCCCGCTCGTAGACCGCCACCATCCTCGGCCTGACCGCCGTGCCGTCGCCGAGCCGCAGGTCGACCGTCCCACCGCGCTGCGCGTGGACGGTGTCAGCGGCGGCGCGGCTCAACGCCACCGTCTCGCCGCGCAGTTCCGCGGTGTCGCCCTCGACCACCTTGAGGTCCAGGGTCTCGGAGAGCCGTTCGGGCGCGACGCCCTGGGCGGCGAAGGCCTTGGTCGCGGTGCTGTCCTCGGACGGGAACGTCAGCAGCACCCGCATCCGTGCCACCGGCGTCGCCACGGCGGCGCCGGGCACGCCGCGCACGGCGTCCACGACCTCCGGGGACACCCCTGCGCCGGACGACGAGGTCAGCACGTGGTCGGCCCGCAGGCCGGCGTCGAGTTGGTCCTGCGACGCCGCGATCGTCGTGGAGGCGCCGAACACCTGCACGGCGGCCAGGGTCACGCCCATGGCCAGCGGGGTGACGGCCGAAGTGAGTCGCCACGCATCGGCTCGCGCGTTGGCCTGGGCGAGGAAGCCGGGGGCCGTGGACTGCCGGTTCAGGCGCGGGCCGAACAGCACGACGGCGCCTCTGATCAGCAGCGGGCCGACACACCCCAGTGCCACGACGAACAACAGGACCGCGCTCGCCGCGGTGTCGGCGGCGGAGTCGCCCGACACCGCAACCTCGCCCGAGGTCAGCAGCAGCCCGAGCGGGACGAGCAGGAAGCCGATGGCCAACCGGACCCGGCCGACCCTCCCGGGCTCGACGGCGGCGTCCCCGAGCGCCTCGACCGGGCCGGTCCCGGACACCCGGCGCGCGACCAGCCAGCCGCCGAGCCGGGCGCTGGTCATGCACAGCACCAGCGAGGCGAGGAAGGGCAGCCACCCCACGTCCATCCGGAAGTCCGCGGGCATCGCGCCCGTGAGGACGAACACGCCGCGCATCACGAACGCGATGACGACGCCGGGGATCGCGCCGACCAGGGCGCCCGCCAACGACACCAGGGTCATCTCGGCGCCGATCATCCGGTGGATCTGCCGGGGCGTCGCGCCGATGGCACGCAGCAGGGCCAGTTCGCGCCCGCGCTGCCGCACCGACAGCGCGAGCGTGCTCGTTACCACGAACACCACGAACACCACGATCAGCACCATGGTGCCGCCGAACGACGCCGACGTCTCGACCACCAGGCTGCGGGCGTCGCCCACGTCCAAGAACTCCACGTCGCCGCGTTCCGCGCCGGTGTGGGCCACCACGCCCGGCACGGCGGCCGTGATCCTGCCGGCCAGTTGCTCCGGGGTGACGTCGGGCCCGGCCCGCACACCGATCGCGTCCACCCGGTCCGGACGGCCGGACAGCTCGGCCGCCCGGCCGTCGGTGAAGAACACCGCGGACTGGCGGCCCAACCCGCCCCCCGGCGGTGCGGCGACGCCCGCCACGCGGTACGGCGACGCGACCGAGCCGACCACGAGCCGCACCGTCGCGCCGGGCGACACGTGGGCGCGCGCGGCGAGGCCGGCGTCGAGTACGACCTCGTCGGGCCCGGCGGGCGCGCTGCCCGCGCGCACCGCGAACGGCCCGAGCACCGCGGCGGACCAGCCGTGCCCGACCACGGGGAAGCCGTCCGGGCCGCCCACCGCGCGGCCGTCCGGGGCCAGCACGCCGACCTCGACGTCGACATCGCCGAGGGCGGAGCGGACACCGGGCACGGCGGCGACGGCGGCGACCTTGTCGGCGGGCAGCGAGACGCGCTCGCTGTAGCGGACCTCGGAGCTCTCGTCCAGCCAGTACGACTGCTCCGCGCCGAGGACCACCGCCGCGCCCGAGTAGCGTTCGGGGGCCACCCCGCTGCTGAGCCCGGACATCAGCAGGATCCCGCAGGCGGTGATCACCGCCGAGCCCGCGGCGATCGCGACGAAGGAGCCGACGAAGCCGCCCTTGCGCCCCCTGATCGTGCCCCACGCCAGCGACAGGCCCTTGCGGTCCGGCACCACGAGGCGGACCAGCCGTCGGATGCGGCGGATCACCACGCGCCCAGGTACGTCACGCGCGCCGCGACCTGCCCCGAGGCGGGCCGGCGCGGCTCGCCCGCGAGCCGCAACGGCGGTGTGACGATCTCCTCCACGGCCGGCGTGGTCATCGGGTCGCACGCCCGGGAAAGGCACTCCTGCCGGAATCGGACGGTCCCACTCCGGGAGTGCGGGCGCCACGATCCAGTCGGACGCGTACGGCATCCGGCGCCGGTGTCAGTCTCCTTGACGAACCGTAACTCCTCGACGCCGCACCCCAACGGATCGACCAGTCGGCGGATGCGGCACGCCACGCAGGTCGAGACACGCTCGGGAGCCTCCCCGAGGCCCCGCCGCGCCCCGTCGCAATTTCTTCAGTGACGATCAGTCAAGAACTGTCCGTGCAGGTCATTGCAAATACAGCTTCTCCCATGACGGCTTATCCGGTTTGAGTTCTGGATCCGGGGCGGTGGGGGAGGGGTGGGATTCGAGCGACTCGCCGAGACGTGCGGGGGTGGCTCGGGCAGGGCAGGATGAGGCCGGTTCGGGTGGCCTGGCCGCCTGGGCCCCCGTCTCGGTGCGTGGCCGTTCCGGCGGGTTTCGCCACCGTCTGACGGGCGTTCGTCGCTCGGGAGCCGCCCCATGACCGCTTCTGCCCCTGCCGGGCCGATCGTCCGGTTCCACCGTTCGGTCTCCGAGTCGCTCGGCGGGCTCCCAGGTGCCTTCTGGTGGCTCTGGGTCGCGACCCTGGTCAACCGGCTCGGCGGTGTGGTCACGTTCCTGGCGCTCTACCTCACCGCGGACCGTGGTTATTCGGCCTCGTACGCGGGGGTGGTCGCCTCGCTCATCGGCCTCGGCTCGGCGATCGCCGCGCTGGTCGGCGGTGTGCTGGCGGACCGGATCGGCCGGCGGCCCACCCTGCTGGCCGCCCAACTGCTCACCGCGCTCACCACGGCAGCCCTGGGTTTCGCCGACGGGCAGCTGGCGATCGCCTCGACGGCGTTCCTGGTCGGGCTGAGCAGTTACGCCTCCCGACCGGCGACGTCCGCGATCATCGCGGACCTGGTGCCGGCCGCCGACCGGGCCCGTGCCTTCGCGCTGAACTACTGGGCGATCAACATCGGGTTCGGCGTATCGGCCGCGCTGGCCGGGCTGGTCGCCGCCCACGACTACCGGGTGCTCTTCCTCGTGGACGCCCTGTCCACGCTGCTCTGCGCGGTGGTGGTCTTCGTCAGGGTCCCGGAGACCCGGCCCGTCGAGCCGCAGCGGGACACCGCCGGGCCGGGTCTCGGGCCGGGGACCGGGCCGGGTGCCGGGCTGGGCACGGTCTTCCGGGACCGGCGTTTCATGGCGCTGGTCGGGCTGTCCTTCGCCTTCGGGCTGATGCTCCAGCAGGGCAACACGACGCTCGCTGTGGACATGGGCAAGGCCGGGCTGACCAGCACGCAGTACGGAGTGGTGATCGGGATCAACGGTCTGCTGATCGTCCTGTTGCAGATCCCGGTGACCCGCCTGACGAAGGGACAGCACCGGGGGATGCTGCTGCTGGTCAGCGCGCTGCTCACCGGATCGGGCTTCGGCCTCACCGCGTTCGCGGGCTCCTCCGCCCTCTACTACGCCGCCACCGTGGGGATCTGGACGCTCGGCGAGATGATTCAGGCACCCACGAGCATGAGTCTGGTGAGCGAGCTCTCGGCGACGAGCACCCGCGGGCGCTACCAGGGGGTCAACTCGCTCGCCTGGTCGGCGGCCTCCTTCCTCGGGCCGGTCGCCGGCGGGCTGCTGCTGGACCACGCTGGCCGGGGCGCCCTCTGGGGGTGCTGCGCGGTCCTCGGTACGGTGGCCGCGGCGGGGTACCTGGCGTTGGGGCGGCGGGTGGACACCGGGCGCTACTCGATGTCGTGACCAGGCCCCGAGAGGGGACGGGACGGATCACGGCTCCTGGCGCGGGTCGGTCCAGGGGGCCAGGTCGGGCGCGGCGCTCTCGCTGCGGAAGAGGAACTCGAACAGCAGTCGGGCGGCGAGCTGCGCGGTGCTGCCGGAGGGGTCGTAGCGGGGGGCCACCTCCGCGATGTCCACGGCCTCCACGGGCAGGACGCGCAACTCCTCGTAGACGTCCAGGAGGTGTCCGGTGTCGATGCCGCCCATGGTCACGTGGCCGGTTCCGGTCGCCACGGCGCTGTCGAGGACGTCGATGTCGAGCGACACGTACACGGTGTCGCAGCGCTCGCCGAGCTGTTCGACGAGCGGGCGCAGGGCCGCGGCCGCGCCCTGGCGCAGGATCTGCGATCCGGGCACCACGTGGAAGCCCCGGTCGAGCAGGCCGCGGAACTGGTCGTACCTGGTCACGTCGCCGACGCCCACGAAGGCGATGTCCTCGGGGTGCATCCCCGGGAGCTCGCTGATCCGGCGGGAGTTCGACCCGTGGTAGAGCGGCCCGTGCAGGGTGCTCCAGTTCCCGAAGTCGAAGTGGTGGTCGATGTTGATGAATCCCACCCGTCGCGCGCCCCGGTCCAGCCGGCCGGCGCGGAAGCCCGCGAAGGTGGGGAAGGTGGTCGAGTGGTCTCCGTTGAGGAAGACCAGGCGCGGCGCCGATCCGCTCAGCCGCCGGCTCCCGGCGGCGACCGCCTGGAAGGTGCGGATCGTGTCGGTCGGGTAGATGTGCAGGTCCCCCGCGTCGGCCACGCGCGGGGCGCGGTAGCGGAACGTCCGGCCGCTGCGGGTGTCCAGCATCTTCCACTGGCCCAGGCTGGTGAGGTAGCTGGAGAACACCAGGCTCGCCTGCCGGATCGCGCGCGGCCCTTCGGCCGCGCCCGGACGGGAGCTGGCGGTCGCGTCGTACGGGACGCCGGTCGCGACCCAGCCGTCCTCCCCGACGTCGACCTGCGCCCGGTCGGCGGCGGGGGCACCGAACAGGGTGGCGAGGCCGGCCCACCCGGGCAGCGGGTCGGTCTCGAACTCCTCGGGTTTGACGCTGCGGTGGAGCGCCTCGAAGTCGGGGAGTTGGTAAGGGGGCTGGGTGGGGGGCTGGTTCATGCGGTCTCCCTTGCGGAGTGGCCGGAGTGGCCAGAGTGGCCGGAGTGGCCGGAGTGGCCGGGGTGGTCGGGGTGGTCGGGGTGGGCCGGTACGGGGGTGCGCACGATGCGGTGGGCGGCGGCGATCTTCTCCTGGAAGAGCTCCCAGCTGCGCTCCGGAGTCAGGTGGCTGGGCCGGTAGACCACCGGGGCGTCCTCCCGCCACTGCGCGAAGTCCCAGGTGAAGATGCGTTCGCGCAGGCGCTGGAAGTCGGGGGTGAGCGGGTAGGGGACGAAGTTGTAGAGGTTGAAGAGCCACAGGGCCCGGCGGTTCGCCTCCAGCCAGCGGACGGTCTGCGCGTGGGACTCCTCGGTCTCCTCGTCCAGTCCGCCCATCATGTTGAGGACCACCTTCAGGCCGGCGTCGCTCAGCGCGTGGATCCGCTCGGTGTAGTCGTCGAGCCCGCGGGACAGCTTGCCGAGCCGTTTGAGCATCTGGGAGTCGGCCGACTCGAAGCCGAGCTCGACCGCCACGACGCCGAGTTCGAGCATCGCCTCGATGACCCACTCCTTCACCTGGAGGACGTGGGTCTGCACGATGAACTTGTAGCCGGGGCGGTCGCGGAACACCTCCAGCAGGTTGCGGACCGCCTCCCGCGACTGTCCGAAGGTCTTGTCGCCGACGTAGACGAGCCGGGTGTCCGGGAAACGGTCGGCGAGCTGGTCCACTTCGGCGCGGAGGGCGCTGTTCCCCACCAGGGTGAGCTGCTTGCTCCAGGCGTCACCGCAGAAGGCGCACTTGTACAGGCAGCCGTGGCTGGCGTTGAGCCGCAGCATCGGCACCTTGCCGCTGTAGCCGTCCAGATGGCGGTAGTCCGGTGCCCAGGTGATGGGCTCGGCCACCAGCCCGAGGGCGGCCCGCTTCTCCGTACGGCCGCCCCGCCCCGAGGCCAACTCGACCAGGACGGCCGCGAAACCGGCGTCGAGCTGCCCGCGGTGCACGGCGTGCACGGAGCCCTCGGGTGCCAGCGGGGCCATGTTCCCGCCCAGGACGACGCGCCGCCCGGCGCGTTCCAGCTCGCCCGCGAGGTCCAGGGCGAGTCGGAAGTTCTGGGCCAGTGGCGAGAACAGGACGAGATCGCCGGGCGCCGTCGCCGCCAGGATCGGAGCGCCGCAGGCCTCGCTGTCGGCAGGGGTGCGGGACAGGTCGACGAAGCAGGAATCGATCGTGGTGCTGTCCAGCAGGGCGGTCAGGTGCGCGACCCAGAGCGGAATCTCCCAGAGCCCGTCGGACGGGATGAAGTACTCCGGGAGGAAGGCGCGGAAGCGGCGGTCGTAGTCCTGGTAGTAGACGGACAGCCGGTCATCGGGGTCGCGGGTGGACGGGAAGGGCAGTTGGACGATGCAGCACCTGGTCACGATTCCTCCGCACGTGGGGACGTGCTCGCACCGACCGGCTCACGGGAGGGCGCCGGTCGGTCGCGCCCGGAGGAACTACTGCCCGGGCGGTGGCCGCCGCCATCGGCGTGAACGACGCTCACTGGTGCGCGTACCGAACCCGGGGAGCGCGAAGGACCTCCGTGCCCCGCGGGCGTGCGCCGGGTCGGCCGGGTAGCGATTCGGCCGGCCTGCGGGGAGGCCGAGGTGGTCACCGTTCCCGGCAACGCCGTCCTCGGGCGTACCCCGCTCACGGAGCGGTTCGCCGCCCTCGTGCCGGGCTTCGGCACCGTCGTGCACGGCTCCGGAGTGAGCATGCTGCTGGGCCGGATGGAGTTCCGCCGGCCACCCCGGCTCGCGGCGGCCGAGCTGGCACCGGACATCCGGCTGCCCGACACCGAGAGCTATCTGCGCTGGGTGGTGATGCTTCCCGAGCCGCTCCCCTCCGCGCCGGCGGACTGGCCGGCCGTCCGCGACCACCTGCTCGCCCTGCTCGACGGCTGGCACCCCGACCTCGTCGACCTGGTCCGTCAGGCGGACGTCGTCAACAGCTCGCCCCTGACCGTCCGTTACGCCAAGCCCGTGCCGCACTGGGGCGTCACGGTTCCTGAAGGTGTGCTCAGACTTCTTCAGCGGATCTTCAGCGGGTTGGTCGGAGGCTTCTGGGGTCACTCCCCCGTCCGCCTCGTCGCAAGTGAGCCCCCGTTGCCCCTGAGCCCGATCCGTGCAGCCCGCGCCACGGCCGAGACCCGGCCCGTGCCCGAACGGCGGCGGCCCGCCGCCGAGGGGGCGGGGGCGGCCCTGCTGCCCTGGGCGCTCGCCGCCGTGCTGTTCGCCGCCTACACCGCGCTGTCCGTCTCCCGCCACCTGCACCTGCGGACGAACGGCTTCGACCTGGGCATCTTCGAGCAGGCCGTGCGCGGCTACGCCGAGGGCCGCGCGCCGGTCTCCGAGCTGAAGGGGCCGGGGTTCCACCTGCTCGGGGACCACTTCCACCCGATCCTGGCCACCCTCGCACCGCTCTACCGGGTCTTCCCCTCCGCGCTCACCCTGCTCGTCGCCCAGGCGGCGCTGGTCGCCGTGTCGGCCGTCCCCGTGACCAGGGCCGCGGTGCGGGCGGTCGGCCGGTGGGCGGGCGCGGGCATCGGGGTGGCGTACGGGCTGTCGGTCGGCCTGCAACAGGCCGTCGGCTTCGACTTCCACGAAATCGCCTTCGCCGTACCCCTGTTGGCGTTCTCTCTGGAGCGGCTGGTGCTCCGGCAGTGGCGGGCGGCGGTCGGCTTCGCCCTGCCGCTGCTGCTGGTCAAGGAGGACCTCGCGGCGACGGTCGCCGTCATCGGCTGCTACCTGTTCTGGCACGGCCGCCGCCGACTGGGCGCGAGCGTCGTCGCGCTCTCCGCCGCCACCCTGCTCCTGGTGCTGCTGGTCGTCATCCCGGCCCTCAACCCGGACGGCGCCTACACCTACCTCTCCAGCGTCGACGGCCCGGCCGGCAACCCCGTGACCAGGCTGCTCCTGCCCGGCGAGAAGTGGCACACCGTCGTCACGATTCTGGCCCCCACCGCGTTCCTGGCGCTGCGCTCCCCGCTGATCCTGCTCGCCCTGCCGACGCTGGGCTGGCGCTTCTGGTCCACCAACCCGTCCTACTGGGGGACGGACTTCCACTACGGCGCCGTCCTGATGCCGATCGTCTTCCTCGCCTTCGTCGACGCCCTGACCCGGCTTGGGCTGCGGTTCCGGGCCCGGCGCGGCCTGCGGCGGTGGACGGTCCGCGGTTCCGTGGCCGTCGGGCTCGCCGTGACGGCCGCCGCCCTGCCCGCCCAGCCCCTCGCGGAGCTGGTCCGCCCCGCCACCTGGCAGCGTGACGCGACCGTCGACGCGGTGAGCGCGCTGCTGCGCCGGATCCCGGACGGTGCCGAGGTGGCCGCCGCCAACGGCTTCGCGGCCCAACTCACCGGCCGCACCCGGGTCTACCTCTTCCCCCGCTTCCCGGGCGCCCCCGGCGCGCGGCCCGACTGGGTGGTGGCAGCCGACCACCCGCGGGACGGGCTCCTCTCCGCCCGCGACGAGGCCGAGGCCCTCCGCGCCCTCCCCGCCGCCGGCTACCGCCCCGTCGCGAGCGCCGCCGGCATCACGGTCTACCGGCTCACCGACCCTGCGGGCTGACCCGGGGCGGTGGTCGGACGGCGGGAGGCATGGCGACGACTCGACGCCAACGCGCGGTGGTTGCGCCGACGCGCGCAGGGCCCGCCACTTGCGGGGCGGCCCCGCGCGGGACGGAGGGGCGGAGGGTCGGAGGGTCGAGGGTCGGAGGGTCGGAGGGTCGGAGGGACGGCAGGTCGGCCTGGTGTCAGCTGAAGGCGGCGTCGGCGGTCAGCGTCGACTGGGCGATGGGCTGGCCGACTCCGAGCAGGACGTCGACGCAGTTGTCCAGGATCGGCTGGTCGCTGTCGATGTTGAGGACGGTGGTCAGGTTCTCCCCGGCCAGGCGGG
Organism: Kitasatospora sp. NPDC091276; assembly: GCF_040684355.1. NCBI lineage: Bacteria > Bacillati > Actinomycetota > Actinomycetes > Kitasatosporales > Streptomycetaceae > Kitasatospora > Kitasatospora sp. NPDC091276. The sequence continues at coordinate 290,682 of NZ_JBFBFU010000004.1, forward strand.
TGGAGGAGCCGGTGACAGTGCCGGTGAGGGTCCCGGCCCCGTCGACGTCGACGACGGCGATGTCGGTGATGGTGCTGCTCGCCTGCGTGCCGTCCTTCAGGTTCCAGGTGAAGGTCGCGGTGGAACCCGGCGCCATGGCCGGCGGCGTCAGCGGGTTGCAGCTGAGCGTGCCGAACTTGAGCGTCGCGGTGACGGTGCCGCCCGTCACGGCCGTCGGGCCGCCCTGGGAGTCGAGGCAGCCGCTCACCGTCCCGCCGATCGCCACGGTGGTGGCCTCCGGGCTGGCCGAGAGCGGCGGGCTGAAGGTGACGGCGGCGTTCACGGTGCAGTTCAGGATTTCCGCGGCGGCCGTCGGGGCGGCGTCGGCGACCGGTGTCACGGCGGTGCACAGGGCGGCGAGAACGGCGGACACGGTGACGGCGCTTCGGCGTACGGACACGTGGATTCCCTTTCTTTCGTCGGACCGGGGGTGTGGCCCTCGCACTCGGAGCGGGGCGGGCCGAAGGGGGACGGTGGCACGGCGCGAGGAATTCCGGCCGTCGCCATCCCGGGGATCCCGCCGATACGCCTCGAATGGTCCAGCGCTGCGGTCCGATCCTCCGGCGTGGGCGGACACCGGCGGGCGGACACCGGGAAGGTGGCGGCCGGCCGGTCGACGGAGGGGCGCCGGGCCCTGGTCGACCTCGGCACCGTGAAGTGGTTCAACGGCCGTCGACGTCGTCGGCCGCTGAGGGCGCGCGGTGTCCGTCAGGCCACGTGGTCGAGGGTCGGCGCGGCCGTCGGCTGTGCCGTGGCCCCGGCACCCTCGGCCTGCGCGCCCCAGCGGCGGGCCAGGACGGCGCAGACCATCAGTTGCAGCTGGTGGAAGAGCATCAGCGGCAGCACCATCAGCCCGGCCGCCGGGCCCGGGAAGAGGACGGTGGCCATCGGGACGCCGCTGGCCAGGCTCTTCTTGGAGCCGCAGAAGACGATCGCGACCAGGTCGCCCCGGCCGAACCCGAGCCGGCGGCCGACCAGCAGCGTCGCGGTCAGGACCAGCCCCAGCAGCGCCGCCTCCACCCCCAGCAGTGCCGCCAGTCGGGGCAGGGAGAGGGCACCCCACACCCCGCCCACCACGGCGGCGCTGAAGGCGCTGTAGACGACCAGCAGGATCGAGCCGCGGTCGACCAGGCCGAGGACGGCGCGGTGGCGGGCCATCCAGGCGGCGATCCAGCGGCGCAGCACCTGGCCGGCGGCGAAGGGGAGCAGGAGTTGTTCGGCGATCTCCAGCACGGTGCCCGGCGAGACGCCGCCCTTGGTGTGCAGGAGCACGGCGGCGAGCAGCGGGGTCAGGACGATGCCGAAGAGGCTGGAGAAGGTCGCACTGCAGACCGCCGCGGCCGTGTTGCCGCGGGCGATGGAGGTGAAGGCGATCGAGGACTGCACGGTGGAGGGCAGCAGGGTCAGGAACAGCAGGCCCTGGTAGAGCTGCGGCGACAGCACCGCCGGCACCAGCAGGTGGGCGGCGATCCCGAGCAGGGGGAAGAGGCCGAAGGTGACCGCGAGCACGGTGCCGTGCAGCCGCCACTGCCTGAGCCCCTCCCAGGCCTCGCGGGCGGAGAGCCGGGCTCCGTAGAGGAAGAACAGGACGGCGACCGCGCCGGTGGCGGCGTCCGAGAAGGCCGGTGCGGCGCTGCCGCGGGCGGGGAGCAGGGCGGCCACTGCCACGGTGCCCAGCAGGGCGGCGATGAACGGGTCGACCCGGAGGCGGGCGGGGCGACGGGGCAGGTGGGAGCGGAGCGGGTGGTTCGGGCGAGGCATGGTTCTCCGCGGTGGCGGTTCGGGCGGGATGGCCCCAGCCTGCCGCCCGCCGGGGTGATTGTGAATCCCGCTGGCGGCACTCACTGTCATCATGATCCGTGATATCAGCGGATAGAATGGCCGGATGTTCGATCCGGTGCAGTTGAGGTCCTTCCTCGCGGTGGCCCAGACCGGCGGCTTCACCCGGGCCGCCCAGCGGCTGGGGCTGCGGCAGTCGACGGTCAGCCAGCACGTGCGGCGGCTGGAGACGGCCGCCGACCGGCAGCTCTTCCTGCGCGACACCCACTCCGTGCGGCTCACCGGCGAGGGCGAGGCCATGCTCGGCTTCGCCCGGACGATCCTGGAGGCGCACGAGCAGGCGCTCGGCTACTTCGCGCGGACGCAGGTGCGCGGGCGGGTGCGGTTCGGCGCCTCGGAGGACTTCGCCCACACCGAGCTGCCGCAGATCCTGCGGAGCTTCCGGCGGAGCAACCCCCAGGTCGACCTCGAACTCACCGTCGGCCTCAGCGCCGTGCTCTACGAGCAGCTGGCCGACGGACGGCTCGACCTGGTACTCGGCAAGCGCCCGCCCGGCGGCGGCTCACAGGGCCAACTGGTGCGGCAGGACAAGCTGGTGTGGATCGCGGCGGAGGACTTCCGGACGGACCCGGCGGAGCCGCTGCCGCTGATCGTCTACCCGCCGCCCAGCTTCACCCGGGTCCGCGCCCTGGAGGTCTGCGAACGCGACGGGCGGCCCTGGCGGATCGCCTGCACCAGCACCAGCCTCTCCGGGGTCCGGGCCGCCGCGCTGGCCGGCCTCGGGGTGGTGCCGCACGCCCGCAGCCTGATCCCGTCGGGCCTGCGGGTGCTGCCCGACCAGCCGGGCCTGCCCGGCCTCGGCACCATCGAGTTCGCCCTCACCACGGGGCGCACCACGGCGCGCGGCCCGGCCCGGGTGCTGGCCCAGGCGGTCCTCGCGGACGCGTTCCGCCTGCAACGCGCACCGGAGCGGGCGGAGCCGTGACAGGCGGAGCCGTGACGGGGGGCGACGGCCGGGGGGCGCCCCGGCTGTGGGCGAGCGCGCGGCCGTGGCGAGGCGGCGTGCCGGCGGGTTCCTTCCGTCGACGGTGACAGAGAGTCAAGGGCGGTGGCTTGAGGCGGACTTCACGCCGCTTGGCCGTTGAACCCGACGGTTCCCCGGTCGCGTTACGAAGGCTAGAGCAGCCGGCTGGCGCGGACAGGGAAAGGTCGGGAAAGATGCGATTTGGCGACATGCTGCACGGACACCGGAAGCACCGGGGCCTGACCCAGCAGCAACTGGCCGATCTCGCCACGCTGAGTGTTCGCGCGGTGCGCAACCTGGAACGGGGCGGGGCGCTGCGGCCCCGGCGGGAGACGGTGCGGCTGCTCGTGGACGTGCTGCGGCTGGACGCCGACCAGCGGGCGCAGTTCGAGTCGGCGGCGTTCGAGTCGGCGGCGTTCCCCGAGGCCGCGCCGGGCGCGGCGCCCCGTGACCGCGGCCCCGGCTTGCGGGGGCCCGGGGCGCGCGTTTGAGTGGGAAGGTACCGGCGGAATCGGGGGCGAGGAGGCGCCATGTCGCACCACAAGTCCAACAAGGACGTCGAAGGCGACCCGGACACCGGGCACGGGCGCGGTCTGCCCCGGCGGCCCGACGAGGAGGAGCTCGACGAGCGCACCGAGGAGGACCGCGAGGAGGTGGGCCTGCCCCCGGACCCGGACGCGGACGACCGGCCCGAGCAGGGCCGGCGGTAGGGGCCGGGGCCACTGCCGAGCCCGGCCGGAGCCGCGCTACGGGCCGGTGGGGTCGCCCGTCTCCCCGGTCCTGGTCGGCCGGGTGTGGACCTTGGCGACGCAGGCCGGGAGGGCGGCGGCGTGGTCGTGGTCCCGGGCCCGGTACGCGCTGGGGGTCTCGCCGACCAGCTGGGTGAACCGCGAGCTGAACGAGCCCAGCGAGGTGCAGCCGACCGCCATGCAGACCTCCGTCACGCTCAGGTCGCCGCGCCGCAGCAGTGCCTTGGCCCGCTCGATCCGGCGGGTCATGAGGTAGCCGTACGGGGTCTCGCCGAAGGCGGCGCGGAAGCTGCGGGAGAAGTGGCCCGGCGACATCAGTGCGGTGTGCGCCAGCGCCGGCACGTCCAGTGGCTGGGCGTAGTCGCGGTCCATCCGGTCGCGGGCCCGCCGCAGCCGGGCGAGGTCGGGTAGGGGGAGTCGGGACACCTGGGGCACGTCTGCCACGCTACCCGCCCGGTCCGACAGGGTCGCGCGGAGGCGTGCGCCGGCCGCTGCCCCGGGCCGCCTCCCCGCCCCGTCCGGTCCCGCGTCCCCGTTCCCGTACCCCCGTTCCTGCGCCCTGCTCTGCCCTGCGCCGTCCCCGCGCCCCGCCCCGTCCGTTCCCGCGCCCCCGCTCCCGTACCCCCGTTCCTGCGCCCTGCCCTGCCCTGCGCCGTCCCCGCGCCCCGCCTCCGCACCCCACCGCCTCGTCCGGACAAATTCGGTCGAAGGCGCTGTTTTCGAGCAGAGCGGCCGGTATCGGACGAACGGGTCCGGATTCGAACTGATGGTGGAGTGGGTGTGCCGCTCTTGTCGCGCGTGCACATGAACTTTCGTCAATTCCCTTGCGGATATATTAGATTGCCGGTCTGCTGATGAACTCCTGATCGGCCCGGGTGTGATAACCCGTCGATGATGAGAGCGGGACATTGGGACGAACGAGGAAGCGAACGAGGTGCGCCGCGCAGGTCGCGGCGCTGACGGTGGGACTGTCCGCCGCAGCGCTGGTGACGGCGCCGGCGGCTTTTCCACAACCCGGCGACGGGACGGTGACCGTCCGGGTGATCCGGGCGGTGGACACCAGTGGAGTGTGGACACCGGCCCTGGAGCCAGGGCTCGCGGGCGTGAAAGTGACGCTCACGGATGACGCCGGGGTCGCGATCGAGGGGGTGACGGCGGCCGACGGGACGGTCACGCTGGCCCCGGCGACGGCCAAGCCGTCCGGGGGCAAGTACCGGGTGCAGGTGATGAATCCGAAGCCCGGGGTGCTGTTCCCGGCGTTCGCCTCGCGGCAGGGGCTGGACGGCGCGCCGACCCAGCTGAGCAGCAACGAGGAGTTCGTCGACCTCTCGGGCGGCAAGAACGTGGCGTACACCACCGGGCTCTGGAACCCCGGTGACTACTGCCAGAAGAACGCCCCGCTGGTCACGACCTGCCAGCCGATGGACCGCGAGGGCGGGGCCCAGCGCACGCTGGTCTCCTTCCCGTACAGCGCGCGTGGCCAGGACGGCGAAGGCGTGACCGCCACGAACCTCGCCACCAACGCCGATACCGGCACGCTGTACGGCATCGCCTGGAACAAGGCCGACCGGCGGTTGTTCTCCTCGGCGGTGGCCAAGCGCACCACCGACTACGGCCCGGGCGGTGCCGGGGCGGTCTACGTCACCGACATCGCGCAGAAGAAGACGACGCTGTTCACCACCGTCCCGAACGCGGGCTCGACGGCCCACGGCGGCGGTACCGACGACGCCTTCCTCGACACGCCGGGCAAGGAGAGCCTCGGCGGCATCAAGATCACCGACGACGGCAAGGACCTGTTCGTCGTCAACCTCAACGACCGCAGGCTCTACCGCTACAACGCCACCCTGCCGGCCGCCGGGAGCCCGACGGCCTCCTACCCGATCCCCGACCCGGGCTGCCCGGCGGCGGGGGACTGGCGTCCGTTCGGCCTCGGCCTCCAGGACGGCACCGGCTACCTCGGCGGAGTGTGCTCCGGCGAGTCCACGGGCAAGCTCACCGACCTGCGCGCGGTGGTCCTGCCCTTCGACCTCGCCACCGGCGTGTTCGGCAAGCCGGTGCTGGACCAGCCGCTGGACTACCCGCGCCAGTCCACCGTCGGTTCGGGCCCGTGCGACGGTGCGGGCTGGTTCCCGTGGACGAGCACCTACCCGACCACGCAGAACGGCCGCCCGTGCGGCAGCGCCACCATCGCCAAGCCCGAGCCCGAGTTGGGCGAGATCACGTTCGAGACCGACGGCTCGATGCTGCTGGCCTTCCGCGACCGCTTCAGCGACCGCGCGCCGGGCGCCCCGGTGCCGGGCTTCGTCGCCGTCGTCATGTCCGGCGGGGACCTGAACAAGGCCTGCCGGGCGAACGGCACGTACGTGATGGACACCAACAACGGGTGCGGGCTCGCCCCCCGGGGCACCCGGTTCTTCGACACGACCTGGGGCGGCCACCGCAACACGGCGTTCGCCGGCATGGCGCTGTCCAAGGTCGAGAGCACCGTCGCGGTCTCCGCCTTCGACCCCAACCACACCGCTCTCGGGTACGGCACGTCGTTCCTCCAGCGGGCGAACGGCCAGCAGGACCCGCAGTTCGGTTTCCGGCTCAACCCGGCCGGGACGATCGCGCCGTTCGGCAAGGGCGCCTCGATGGGCGACCTGGAGGTGCTCTGCGACCAGGCGCCGCTGCAGATCGGTAACCGGGTCTGGTACGACCCCGAGCGCAAGGGCGTCCAGAACCCGGGCCAGCGCCCCGTCGAGGGCGCGACCGTCCACCTCTACGACGAGTCGGGCAAGCTGGTCGGCACGACGAAGACGACGAAGCGCGGCGAGTACTACTTCGACGACTCGAACGTCACCGGCGGCCTCAAGCCGAGGACCAAGTACACGATCCGGCTCGACAACCCGGCGGACTACGCCAAGGGCGGGCCGCTCTACCAGTGGGTGCCCACCGACGCGGACGTCGGCGACAACCACTTCATCGATTCCAAGGGCCTGGTGCCGCCCGGTACGAAGTTCCCCGAGCGGGCGCTGACCACCGGCGGGCCGGGCGAGAACGACCACACCTTCGACTTCGGGTTCCGGCAGCAGGAGGGCGCGCTGCGCCTGGTCAAGCACGACCAGGACGGCAAGCCGCTGGCGGGGGCGAAGTTCCAGCTGTGGCACGACACCAACGGCACCGACGGGTTGCAGACCGGCGGTGACAAGCCCGACACGGCGGTGGGCGGCCCCTGCACGACCGGCGCCGACGGCCTCTGCCAGGGCGCCGGGGTGCCGGGGACGTACTACTGGCAGGAGCTCAGCCCGCCCGACGGCTACGCGGCTCCGGACACCACCGTGTTCGGCCCGCTGGCGCTGACCTCCGACAACCTCGCGGACGGTGTCTCGGTGACGGCGGTCAACCGGCTGCTGCCCACTCCGACGCCGACCCCGACGCCGACCCCGACCCCGACGCCGACCAACTCGCCGAGCCCGTCGAGTTCGCCGAGCACGCCGGAGCGGACCACGCCGCCGGGGCCGACGGAGTCGCCGAGCCCGTCGACGGCGAACCCGCTGCCCCCGCCCGGGGGACAGCTGCCCAGCACCGGCGCCAGTGCCCTGGTGCCGCTGGGGATCGTCGGCGGCGCGGTGCTGGTGGCGTCCGGCGGTGCGCTGGTCCTCGTCGCCCGTAAGCGCAGGGCGCGGCACCAGTAGGAATAGGAAGCGGTGAGTTGGGGCGGGCCCGTGGCGCGAGTCGTGCCACGGGCCCGCCCGCCGCTCGTTCGCACGACGGTGACGACGAGCACGACGGCGACGACGAGCACGACGGTGATGACAAGGAGGAGGGCTGCCAGATGGCCCGCAGGAAGATCGGGAAGAGGGCGCGGTTGCGCCTGCTCGTCGGGGTGGTCGGCGCGGTGGTGGTCGCCGGGGCCACGGTCCTCGGGGTGACGGCCTGGGGCGAACCGGAGGAACGGCCGGTGACCATGGACGAGGCGTCCCGGCTGGCGCTGTCCCGGCTGACGCTGTACCAGGCCAGCCCGGCGGCGGTGGCGCTCACCGCGGCGGAGGGCGGCGGCGTGCAGATCCGGGTGGAGGGGGTGGTGGACTACCGCACCCGCCGGGGAGTGGGCCGCTACCAGGTCTCCGGGGCCTCGGGTCAGCTCGACCACGGCCTGATCATCTGGGACGGCGACGGCCTCGGGCTGGCCCCGGAGCCGGCCGGCTCCGGCCCCGCCTGGGAGCAGGCCGAGCACGTCCCCCGCTCCGGCTGGTCGCCGCGCTCCTACACGGCGGACCCGCTGGACGCCGGGCTCGGCCTGCTGGTCCGCCTCGGCGCCGACCGGCCGGACAACCCGCTGCTGCTCGCCCAGTCCGGGGCGCGCCTGCTCGGCCGGGATCGCATCGACGGCCGCGACTACGACCGCTTCTCGGGCCCGCGCGCCCAGGGCGCCGCCCCGGACGGCGGGCCGTCGCCGCTGACCTACTGGGTCGACGGCGCCGGCGCGCTGCGCCGGGTCACCATGCGGATGTCCGGCCTGGGCACCCCGACGACCGTCGACCTCACCGGTCGGCAGGACGGCGTGCGGATGCCGGAGGCGCCGTGGGCCGCCGGGTGAGGCCCCGGGGCCGCCGGGGCTGCGGCTCACCGGGGCCCGGGCTCACCGGGGTTGCGGCACGGCGGCGGTGTCCGTGGGTAGGGCGTAGCGGTCCGGGTCGACGGGCCCCGGAAGGTCCGTCGCCGGCCGGCCCGGCGCCGACGGGTCGGGCAGGGAGGGCTGCGCGTCCGGGGCCCGCACCTGGTGGAACGGCACGCCGGGCGGCGCCATGACGGTGGCGGGCCGGCCGCCGGGGAGCGGGCCGCGGCCCTGCGCCCCGCACGCCGCCAGGCCCTCCAACTGCTCCGGGCTCTGGGTGTCGGGCGTGTTGCCGGTGAAGCAGTTGCCGGGGTCGGTGGAGGCCAGCACGAGGTCGACGCCGTTGCCCGTGGCGCGGTTGCCCTCGACGCGGTTGCCGCTCGCCGGGTGCCCGGGCGGGTCGGTGACGATGACCCCGGCGGCGCGGTTCCCCTGGACGAGGTTGCGCAGCACCTGGTTCGCGGTGCCGCCGCCGATCCCGAGGCCGATGCCGAAGCCGCCGTCCGCCTGCTCCGGGGTGTCGGCGGCGTTGTTGTCGGCGATCACGTTCCCGGCGATCACCGCGCCGTGCTGCGGGGCGAGGGATTCCAGGTCGTTGGAGTTCACCGTCACGCCGACCCGGTTGCCGACCACCCGGTTTCCGAGGATGCTGAGCCCGTCGGAGGCGTTGGTCAGCTCGATGCCGACCGCGTTGCGCTCCACGGTGTTGCCGTGCACGAGGGTGTCGCAGGGCTTGCACTGGCCGACGTAGATCCCGGAGTCGGCCTGCCCGGAGGCGTAGGAGTCCTCGATCACGCCGCCGCGCGCGTCGAAGGCGTAGATGCCGTACAGGCCGTTGTCGTACGCCGTCACCCGGGAGGCCCGGAAGCCCTGGACGGGCGGGAAGCGGTTGGTGTCGAGCGGGTCGTACGCGGAGCCGCCGGCGCCGTGCCGTTGCAGGTGCTCGTCGGTGACGCCGGTGAACAGGACGCCGTTGGCGAGGTAGCCGTGCACGGTGAGGTTCTCCACCACCGAGCCGGCGCCGGTGACGGTGATGCCGTTGACGAGCCGCACCCCGCCGTCGAGGACGACGCCGTTGCGGTCCGTCCCGCGCAGGACGATGCGCGGCTTGGTGATCCGGACGCTCTCCGGGTACACGCCCGGGTGGACCAGCACCGTGTCGCCCTCGCGCGCGACGTCCACGGCCTGCTGCACGGTCGGGAAGTCCTCCGGGACCTGGACGACCGTACCGGCCGGATGGCGCGCCTCGTCGGAGGAGGAGCCCGATGCCGCGCAGCCGGCCAGCGCCAGGGTGGCGGCGAGCAGCGCCGCGGACAGCCGTCGCAGCGGTCTCGTCGCACGTGCAGGTGAGGGTCGGTGGGTGAGTTGACGCATCATCGGGATTTGCATGAGAGGTGTTCTATCGTCTCCAATGTCGCCCATGCATGCCGAAACCGGAAAAGTGCGGAAACAGACGGAAGCCGCCGGATCCGGTGTGGAGCGGAGGGCGCTGCTCGCGGCCGGAGCGGTGCTCGCCGCCGGACTCGGCGCCGGCGTCCAGGCGTTGGCGCACGGCGGCCACGAAGGCGCCGCGCCGCACCCGGCGGCCCCGCCACCCGGACCGGCACCCCTCTTCCACGGCCCCCGCCAGGCCGGCGTGACCACACCGCCGCAACCCGCCACCCAGCTGCTGGCCTTCGACCTCGCACCCGCGACCACCGCCGGCGGCCGGGACGCCCTGCGCGGCCTGCTCGCGGACCTCACCCGGCTGCTGGCCGCCGCGACCGCCGGGAGCTCGCCGGACCTGCGGCTCCAGGGCGCCGAACCGGCCCGGCTCACCAGCCTGGTGGGCGTCGGCCCCGACCTCGCCGCCCGGCTCGGCCTGAACGTCCCGACCGCGCTCGCCGACCTGCCGGCCTTCGCCGGCGACCGCCTCGACCCGGCGCGCGGCGGCGGCGACGTCCTCCTCCAACTCTGCGGCGCCGACCGCTGGACGCTGACCGTCGTCGCCGAACTCGCCACCACCGCCGCCCGCGCCGCCGGGGCCACGCCCCGCTGGACCCAGTCCGGCTTTCTGCCCGCCACCGCCCCGGGCACCACCGCCCGCAACCTGTTCGGCTTCAAGGACGGCACCGCCAACCCCGACGAGCCGACCGCCCGGCAGTGGGTCTGGGGTCCGGCGGGGGCGCACGAGAACGGCACCGTCCTGGTCTACCGGCGGATCCGGATGGACGTCGCCGCCTTCGCGGCCCTCCCCGCGGACCGGCGCGACCTGGTCATCGGCCGCCGCGCGGGCGACGGCGCCCCGCTCACCGGCAGCGCCGAACACGACGAACCGGACGTCTACGCCAAGAACCCGGACGGCTCCTACGTCATCCCCGCCACCGCCCACGTCCGGCTCAGCAGCCCCCGCCTCGACGGCGGCGCGCGCATGCTCCGCCGCGGCTACAGCTACGACGACGGCCCGGACGACCGCGGCCTGCTCTTCTGCGCCTTCATGCGCGACCCCGCCCAGTTCACCCGCGTCCAGACCCGCCTCGCCACCCGCGACGCCCTCAACCCGTTCGTCCAGCACCAGGCCTCCGCCGTCGCCTACGTCCTCCCCGGCGCCCCCGAGGGCGCCACCCTGGGCGAGCAGCTCTGGGGCTGAGGGGGAGCAGGGGCTTGCCCGCGACGGCCCGGGGGCCGTCGCGGGCTGCTCGCCGCGGGCGGCCCGGCGCCCCCGGCTACCAGGTGACCGGCAGGTGGGCGGGGCTGCGGGTGGTGGTGCCGAGTTGCCAGGTGAGCCGGTCGACGGGGGTGGTGAGGCGCAGGCCCGGGAGGGCGGTGGCGAGGCGGCGGAGGGATTCGCGCATCTCCAGGCGCATCCGCCAGGCGCCGAGGCAGTAGTGGGGGCCGGCGCTGAAGGCGAGGGTCGGGGCGGGCAGCGGGTGGTCGAGGCCGGCGTCGAGGCCCTCGGGGAAGACGGCGGTGTCGCGGTTGGCGCTGCCGAGGCTGACGGCGAGGACGGCGCCGGCGGGGATCCGGACGCCGCCGAGGTCGACCGGTTCGGTGGCGCGCCGGGTGGTGGCCTCGTCGTCGCCGAGCGGGATGAAGTGGAGGAGGCGTTCGGTGACGCGTTCGGTGGTGTCGGGATCGGCGAGGCGGGGCCACTGCTCGGGGCGTTCGCCGAGCAGGTAGACGAGGGCGTTGCCGAGGGCGCCGGTGACGCTCTCGTTGCCGCTGGCGGTGAGCCCGCAGACCAGGTAGACGAGTGATTCCTCGGGGACGCCGCCGTCCTGGTCGGCGGCCTGGACGAGGCGGCTGACCAGGTCCTCGCCGGGGTGGTGGCGGCGGCGGGCGACCAACTCGCCGGTGTAGGCGGCGTATTCGGCGAGCGCCTCGGCCGGGTCCAGGGCGCCGTCGGCCGCGTCGCCACTGTCGTCCGGGGTGCCGCCGTCGTCCGGGGTGCCGTCGGCGAGGATCGCCCTGGTCCAGCGGCGGAGCCGTTGCTCGTCGAGGCGGTCCGGGCCGTCGCCGTCGAGCCCCATCAGGCGGCTGGTGACGGCGAAGGGCACCGGCCGGGTGAAGGCGGTGACCAGGTCGGCGGGGGTGCCGCCGGCCGCGAGGGCGTCGACGGCCTGCTGGACGCTCTCCGCGACCCAGGGCTGCCAGCCGGCGATGGCGCGTGCGGTGAAGGCCCGTTGGACGGTGCTGCGCAGCCGGCGGTGTTCCGGCCCGTCCTGGTTGAACATCGACGCCGGGTTGCTGGAGACGTCGGCGCCGCCGCCGGGGGTGCCGACGGTGGCCAGGTCGCCGCGGGTGAAGCGGGGGTCGGTGAGGGTCTGGCGGACGTCGTGGTAGCGGGTGACCAGCCAGGCGGGGGTGCCGTCGGGGAGGGTGGTGGGGTGGGGCGGCTGGGCGGGGGTGACGGGGAGTCGGTGCAACGGGGGGAGGGCGGGTGCGGCGGTGGACATGGGTCCCTTCGGGGTCGGCGGTCCGGCGCGGGATGAGAATCCAACTGTCTTATTTACGTAGATCGTTGGATTCCGCTGCTGCTTGTCCCGTTGGTCCCGATGGTAGCGATTTCACCTCCCCCGGTCAGGGTTTCGCCGGGCCCGGCCCGTCAGCCCGTCAGTGGGCCGGTCCGTCGGTCGGCCAGCCCGAGGTCGCGCAGGTGGGCGGTGAGCGCGGCCGGGTCGACCGCCCCCGCGGTGAGCCCGACGTGGCCGTCGGGGCGGACCAGTACGACGGCGTCGCCGTCGATCCCGTAGGCGCGGCGGGCGTGGCCGCCGGGGTCGAGGACGCCGGCCCGGCGCACGCCCGGGAGGTCGGGCAGGGCGGTCAGGGCGGGGTGCTCACCGAAGGCCAGCAGGGTGGCGTGCGGGCCGCGGAAGAGGTCGAACAGGCGGGTGGGGGCGCCGTCGGCGGTGGCGCAGGGGGCGTCCGGGGCGCGGTCCCCGGCGCGGATGCCGGTGGCGTCGTCCAGGTCGCGGCCGAGCGGCCCGCCCCGGTAGTGGACGGACAGCCCGGTGAGGTCGGCGCCGGCCGAGTTGGCCAGGCTGAGGAGCTGGTCGGTCAGGGCCCGGGCCCCGCCGTCGCCGCTGAACAGTGCCCGGTGCTGGGCGGAGGAGGCGGCCAGCACGGCGCGGGCGACGGGCAGCCGTTCGGCCTGGTAGCTGTCGAGGAGCGGGTCGGGGGCGCCGCGCAGCGCCGCCGCCAGCTTCCAGCCGAGGTTGTGCGCGTCCTGGATGCCGGTGTTCATGCCCTGGCCGCCGGCCGCGGACTGGCAGTGGGCGGAGTCCCCGGCGAGGAACACCCGGCCGTCGCGGTAGCGCTCGACCATGCGTACGGTCGGCCGCCAGACGGTGGACCAGGTCGGCTCGTGCAGCCGGGCGCCGGGCAGGCCGGCCCGTTCGGCGAACAGCTGCCGGAAGGTGTCCAGGGTGGGGGCGGGCAGCCGCCCGTGCCCGTCGGGGGTGACGGAGGCGTGGACGGCCCAGGTGTCGTCCTGGCGCAGCGGGACCAGTACCAGGGCGCCGACGCCGAACCGGGGGTCGTCCCAGACGTGCAGGGCGTCCGGCGCGAACCCGTCCAGGCGCATCGTGGCCATCAGGAAGCGCTCCTCCTCCCAGGTCTCGCCGAGGAACGGGATGCCGGCGAGTTTGCGGACGGTGCTGCGGCCGCCGTCGCAGCCGACCAGGTAGCGGGCGGCGATCCGCTCGGTGGCGGCCCCGGTGTGCTCCCCGTGCTGGACGGTGGCGAGGACGCCGTCCCCGTCCTGGGTGTGGTCGACGAGCCCGGTGTCCAGTTCGACCGTGACGCCGTAGTCGGCGAGCCGGTCGCGCAGCACGGCCTCGGTGTGGTGCTGGGCGAGCATCAGCAGGCCGCCGTAGGGGCGGTCGGGGGTCGGGGCGTTGGCGGGTGCCGGGTCGACCTCGTGGCGGAGCCGGTCGCCCCGGTAGCTGCGGATCTTGAGGTTGAGGTCGCCGCGGGCGAGGATCTCGCCGGCCACGCCGAGGTCGTCGAACACCTCCAGCGTCCGGGGGTTGACGCCCTTGCCGCGGACGCCGCGGTCGCGGAAGGCCGGGTCCCGTTCGATGATCCGGCAGTCGACCCCCGCGCGGGCCAGTCCGACGGCGAGCGTCAGTCCGACCGGGCCGGCGCCGACCACGAGGACGTCGGTCGTACGGGCAGTGCTCATGGCGAGTCCCTCCTCGACATAAGATACGAAGCGTTTCTTAATCTCGACTGTAGACTCGGCCCGATAAGAAACGCAACGTATCTACAAGGATGGGTGCGGACCTCGGTGACGACCGGCAGCACAACGGAGGACGGACCGGCGGGCGGCAGGGCCTCCCGCCGGCGCGGCGACGAACTGGAACAGGCGATCCTCGACGCCGTCTGGGCCGAACTCGCCGACCACGGCTACGACCGGCTCACCATGGACGGTGTCGCCGCCCGCGCCCGGACCAGCAAACCGGTGCTCTACCGCCGCTGGCCCAACCGCGCCGCGCTGGTCGTCGCCGCCCTCGGCCGCAACGCCCCCGACTACCGGGAGCCGCCCGACACCGGCGAACTGCGGGCCGACCTCTCGCTCTTCCTGCGCAGGCTGCTGCACCGCTTCGACGACCTGCCGCAGGACGCCGTGCACGGCCTCCTGGTCGACCTGATGCGCGACCCCGAACTGCGCGAGCACTTCCGCGGGCTGGTCGCCCAGGGGCCGGTGGGCGGCCTGACGGCGATGCTGCGCCGCGCCGCCGACCGGGGCGAGATCAACCCCGCGCGGCTCACCCCCCGCACCTGCTCCCTCCCGCTCGACCTCCTGCGCGAGGCCGCCCTGCTCGGCGGCGGCGTCCCGCCCGACCACGTCGTCGACGAGATCCTCGACGAGGTCGTCCTGCCGCTGCTCAGGGCGCCCTCCGCGGGCTGACCCGCGAGGCCGGGGTCCTATGCTCGGAGCCGGTCGAACATCCGTACGCGAAAGGGGTCCGCGCATGAGCGGCAGCGTGGTGGCGGTCAGCAGCAGCGCCGAGTACTCGTTCACCAAGCCGAACCGTGACGGCATCGTGCTGCTCACCGGGCTCGGGGTGGAGGGGGACGTGCACGCCGGGGTGACGGTCAAGCACCGTTCGAGGGTCGCCCAGGACCCGGACCAGCCCAACCTGCGCCAGGTCCACCTCATCCACGAGGAGCTCCTCACCGAACTCGGCGAGTCGGGCTTCGCGGTGGCGCCGGGCGCGCTCGGCGAGAACATCACCACCCGGGGCCTCGACCTGCTCGGCCTGCCGGTCGGCGCGGTGCTGCGGATCGGCCCCGAGGCGGTGCTGGAGGTCACCGGCCTGCGCAATCCGTGCCGGCAGATCGACGCCTACCGGCAGGGGCTGTTGAAGCAGGTCGTCGGGCGTGACGAGAACGGCGCCGTCGTCCGCCGGGCCGGCATCATGACCGTCGTGCGCGCGGGCGGACCGGTCCTTCCCGGCGACGCGATCTCGGTGGAGCTGCCGCCCGGCCCGCACCGCCCGCTCGACCGGGTCTGACCGGCTGCCCGGCCCGCATCCCGCCAGGTATACCCCCACCCCGTACACCGAACGCCCCCGACGGCCCTGCCGTCGGGGGCGTTCGGCCGACAGGGCCTAGCCGAGGCGGCCGACCAGGTCGTAGCCGGCCTCGTCCACGGCGGCGGCGACGGCCTCGTCGGCGAGCGGCAGGGTGCTGTCGACGGTGACCTGGCCGGCGGCGAGGTCCACGGCGACGTCGGTGATGCCGTCGATCTTCCGCAGTTCGGCGGTCACCGAGGTGACGCAGTGGCCGCAGGTCATGCCCTTCACCTGGAAGACGGCCCGCCCGGCGGTCCCGGTGGCGGGGGCCTCGGTGGCGCCGGTGCCGCAGGAGCCGCAGCAGGAGGCGGTGGTCCCGGCGGCGGTCTCGGTGGCGGGGGACTCGACGGTGACGGTGGTCTCGGACATGGGGGTGCTCCTGTCATCAGTGCCCGGCGCCGGCCCGCGGGTGCGGCCGGCCGCTTCGCCCGGAGAACGTACCATACCCCCCAGGGGTAATTGAGAGCGCCGCCCGCGACGGCTGCGAACGGACTCGACCGATCGTCAACCGATCCTTGTGGCACTCTCGTTGCGCCCTTCCGGCAGGGTGGAAGCGGCCGCCCGCATCCCGGCGGCCGGCGCCGGCAGGCGGCCGATCCCATCACCCGAGGTGACACCCCATGGACCACACCACCCGACCCGGAGCGCGCGGGCCGCGCGGACTGCGCGAGATCCTGGCGGCCGGCGAGCGGACGTACTCCTTCGAGTTCTTCCCGGCCAAGGACGACGCCGGTGAGCGCTCCCTGTGGGCCGCGATCCGGCGGGTGGAGGCGGTCGCGCCGACCTTCGTCTCCGTCACCTACGGCGCCGGCGGCTCCTCGCGCGACCGCACCATCGAGACCACCGAGCGGATCGCCGCCCAGACCACGCTGCGGCCGGTGGCCCACCTGACCGCCGTCGGCCACTCCACCGCCGAGCTCCAGGCCGTCCTGCGCCGCTACGCGGACGTCGGGATCCGCGACGTCCTCGCCCTGCGCGGCGACCCGCCCGGCAACCCGAACGGCGTCTGGCAGCCGCACCCCCGGGGCCTGCGGCACGCCGCCGAACTGGTCGAACTGGTCAAGGGCTGCGGCGCGTTCACGGTCGGGGTGGCGGCCTTCCCGGAGCGCCACCCGCGCTCGGCGGACTGGGCGGACGACATCCGGCACTTCGTCGCCAAGTGCCGGGCGGGCGCCGACTACGCCGTCACCCAGATGTTCTTCGACGTCGAGCACTACCTGCGGCTGC
Source organism: Kitasatospora sp. NPDC091276 (assembly GCF_040684355.1). Taxonomy (NCBI): domain Bacteria; kingdom Bacillati; phylum Actinomycetota; class Actinomycetes; order Kitasatosporales; family Streptomycetaceae; genus Kitasatospora; species Kitasatospora sp. NPDC091276. The sequence goes on from NZ_JBFBFU010000004.1 coordinate 307,158, forward strand.
GCGACCGGCTCGCCGAGGCCGGCTGCGACACCCCGGTCATCCCGGAGATCATGCCGGCCACCGACGTCCGCCAGATCGCCCGCTTCGCCGAACTCAGCGGTGCCTCCTTCCCGGCGGGCCTGGCCGCACGGCTGGAGGCGGCCCGCGGCGACCGGCCGGCCGCGCACCGCATCGGCGTCGACCACGCCACCCGGATGGCCGATCGTCTGCTCCGCGAGGGTGCGCCCGGCCTGCACTTCATCACGCTGAACCGCTCCACCGCGGCCCTGGAGATCCACCGCAACCTCGGGCTGGACCGGTCGGCGCGGCCGGCCCCGCTGGCGGCGGCCTGACGGGGGAGTGCCGCCCCCGGCGAGGTGCGAGGGGTGATACCCGGTACGGGTATATGGTGCTCGGCGCTGGCGAACCCGGGGCACCAGGGAAGGCGGACCCACCATGCACGCGATCCTGCACGCGCTGTCCATCGCCGGATCGATGACCTGGGAGATCGCCTGGGCGCTGATCCTCGGCTTCCTGCTCTCCGCCGTCGTCCAGGCCGTCGTCCGCAAGTCCACCGTCGTCCGGCTGCTCGGCGACGACCGCCCCCGCACCCTCGGCGTCGCCGCGCTCCTCGGTGCGGCCTCCTCCTCCTGCTCGTACGCGGCCGTGGCCCTCGCCCGCTCGCTGTTCCGCAAGGGCGCGGACTTCACCGCCGCGATGGCCTTCGAGATCGCCTCGACCAATCTGGTCGTCGAACTCGGCGTCATCCTGGCCCTGTTGCTCGGCTGGCAGTTCACGGCGGCCGAGTTCGTCGGCGGGCCGGTGATGATCCTCGTCCTCGCCCTGCTCTTCCGGCTGCTGCTGCGTGACCGGCTGCTGCGCGAGGCCCGCGCCCAGGCGGAACGCGGCCTGGCCGGCTCGATGGAGGGCCACGCGGCGATGGACATGTCCGTCGCCGGGGAGGGCTCCTTCGCCCGGCGGCTGCTGTCCCGGCGGGGCGTCACGGCCGTGTCGCACGTGTTCGTGATGGAGTGGGCGGCCATCCTCAAGGACCTCGTCCTCGGGCTGCTCATCGCCGGTGCCATCGCCGCCTGGGTGCCGGACTCCTTCTGGCAGGCCTTCTTCTTCGCCGACCACCCGCTCGCCGGCCGGCTGTGGGGTCCGCTGGTCGGTCCGGTGGTGGCGATGGCGTCCTTCGTCTGCTCGATCGGCAACGTGCCGCTCGCGGTGGTGCTGTGGAAGGGCGGGATCAGCTTCGGCGGGGTCGTCGCGTTCATCTTCGCGGACCTGCTGATCCTGCCGATCCTCAACATCTACCGGAAGTACTACGGGCGCCGGACGGCCCTGTTCCTGCTCGGCACCTTCTACGTGGCCATGGTGGTGGCCGGCTACACCGTCGAGTTCCTCTTCGGCGCGCTCGGCCTGGTCCCCGACCGGCGCGAGGCCGAGATCCCGATGGCGGGCATCGAGTGGAACTACACCACCTGGCTGAACATCGCCTTCCTGCTCCTCGCCGCCGCCCTGCTCGCCCGCTTCCTGCGCACCGGTGGCCGGGCCATGCTCCGGATGATGGGCGGCGAGCCCGCGGCCGGGGACGGGCACCGGCACGACCGGCGCTGACGCCCGGCAGCGGGTACCTCCCGGGGGTTTCGGGCCGGGCGGATCGCCGGACCGGAAGATACCAGCCTGGGGTATCGGTCCATGCTTGCCTCGGGTACCCCTGGGGGGTATAAAGGAACCCGACGCCGACCGATACCCCCATGGGGTATAAAGGCCGGGCCGGAGACGCTCAGCGCGTTCCCGGAACGACGACTGTCACGAGGAGCAACGATGACCACCCAGGCACCCGCCTCCACGGAGGTGGAACTCTCGATCGGCGGCATGACCTGCGCCTCGTGCGCGGCCCGGATCGAGAAGAAGCTGAACCGCATGGACGGCGTCTCGGCGAGCGTCAACTACGCCACCGAGAAGGCGAAGGTCGCCTTCCCCGCGGGCGTCGACGTCGCCGACCTGATCGCCACCGTCGAGGCCACCGGCTACAGCGCCGCGCTGCCGAAGCCGCCGGCCGCCGAAGGCCCGGCCGGGCAGGCCGAGCCGGCCGACGAACTCGCCCCGCTGCGCCAGCGGCTGGTCACGGCGGTGGCGCTCGCGGTGCCGGTGATCGCGATGGCGATGGTGCCGGCCCTGCAGTTCGACAACTGGCAGTGGCTGTCGCTGGTGTTGGCCGCTCCGGTGGTCACCTACGCCGCCTGGCCCTTCCACCGCGCCGCCTGGACCAACCTCAAGCACGGCGCCGCGACCATGGACACCCTGGTCTCGCTCGGCACCGGCGCCGCGTTCCTCTGGTCCCTGTGGGCGCTGTTCCTCGGCGACGCCGGAATGCCGGGCATGCGGCACGGCTTCGAGCTGACCATCGCCCGCAGCGACGGCCCGTCGAACATCTACCTGGAGGCGGCGGCCGGCGTCACCGCCTTCATCCTGGCCGGCCGCTACTTCGAGGCCCGCTCCAAGCGCACCGCGGGCGCCGCGCTCCGGGCGCTGCTGGAACTGGGGGCCAAGGACGTCACCGTGCTGCGCGGCGGGGCCGAGGTCCGGATCCCGGTCGGCGGTCTGGCCGTGGGCGACCGGTTCGTGGTGCGGCCGGGCGAGAAGATCGCCACCGACGGCGTGGTGGCCGAGGGGGCCTCGGCGGTGGACGCCTCGATGCTCACCGGCGAGTCCGTACCGGTCGAGGTCGGCGTCGGCGACCAGGTCACCGGCGCCACCGTCAACGCCGGCGGCCGGCTGGTCGTCGAGGCCACCCGGATCGGCGCGGACACCCAGCTGTCCCGGATGGCCCGACTGGTCGAGGACGCCCAGAACGGCAAGGCCGCCGCCCAGCGCCTCGCCGACCGGATCTCCGCCGTCTTCGTCCCGATCGTGATCGTCCTGGCGGTGGCCACCCTGGGCTACTGGCTGGGCACCGGCGAGGGCTGGACCGCCGCCTTCACGGCAGCGGTCGCGGTGCTGATCATCGCCTGCCCGTGCGCCCTGGGCCTGGCCACCCCGACCGCGCTGCTGGTCGGGACCGGCCGCGGCGCCCAGCTGGGCGTCCTGATCAAGGGCCCGGAGGTGCTGGAGTCCACCCGCAAGGTCGACACCGTCGTCCTGGACAAGACCGGCACCGTCACCACCGGCCGGATGACCCTGCTCGCGGTGCACACCGCCGAGGGCGTCGGCGAGGCCGAGGCGCTGCGCCTGGCCGGCGCCCTGGAGCACGCCTCCGAGCACCCGATCGCCCGGGCGATCGCCACCGCCGCCGCCGAGGCCGGTGAGCTGCCCGCGGTCGAGGGCTTCGAGAACGTGCCGGGCCTGGGCGTCCAGGGCGTGGTCGACGGCCACGCGGTGGTCGCCGGTCGGGAGGCGCTGCTGAACGACTGGTCGCAGTACCTGCCGGAGGGCCTGGCCGAGGCCAAGCGCGCCGCCGAGGCGGCCGGGCGGACCGCGATCGCGGTGGGCTGGGACGGCGAGGCCCGGGCCGTCCTGGAGGTCGCGGACGCGGTCAGGCCGACCAGCGCCGAGGCGATCACCCGGCTGCGGGCGCTGGGCCTGCGTCCGGTGCTGCTGACCGGCGACAACCGGGCGGTCGCCGAGGCCGTCGCCGCCGAGGTCGGCATCGCCCCGGAGCACGTCATCGCCGAGGTCATGCCGCGGGACAAGGTGGAGACCGTCAAGCGGCTCCAGGCCGAGGGCAGGGTCGTGGCGATGGTCGGCGACGGCGTCAACGACGCGGCCGCCCTCGCCCAGGCCGACCTGGGCCTGGCCATGGGCACCGGCACCGACGCCGCGATCGAGGCCGGCGACCTCACCCTGGTCCGCGGCGACCTGCTGGCGGCAGCCGACGCCATCCGGCTCTCCCGCAAGACCCTGGCCACCATCAAGAGCAACCTGTTCTGGGCCTTCGGCTACAACGTCGCCGCCCTGCCGCTGGCCGCGGCCGGGATGCTCAACCCGATGATCGCGGGGGCCGCGATGGCCTTCTCCTCGGTCTTCGTGGTCGGCAACAGCCTGCGGCTGCGCCGCTTCCGCTGAGCCCGTTCGAACACTGACCGTCCGAACGCCGACCGTCCGAACGCCGACCGTCCGAACGCCGAACCGCCCACCCTGCTGGACCCGCCCGAGCCGCCGGCGCCCCGGAACCGCACCAGGTTCCGGGGCCCCGGCGCATCCCGGGCCCCGGCCTGTCGCCGGACACTCCGCGAAGCCCCGCTCAGCCCTGCTCGGGCAGCGCCACCGCCTGCCACCGGTACGCCGCGTCCTCCTGCCAGCACTGCAACTCGCCCTCCACCACCGCGGCCAGGCACAGCCGCCAGTCCTCGCCCATCGCGAGCGCGACCCGGGTGGCCGGGCGCAGCGTCGGCCGCCACCAGCGCGGACGCCGGGAGGCGCCGCCGGTCGGCAGTCGCAGCCGGACGCCGCCCGCGCCGGCCAGCGCCACCGTCGGGCCGCCCCGGTGGCCGGCCATCGCGACGCCGAGGGAGGGCTCGCCGTCGCCGATCTCGGGGGCCGGGCCGGCCGTACCGAGGGTGTGCAGCTGGACGGAGCCGTCCGGGCGCAGCGTCGCGGCCTGCGGGCCGGCGGAGGTGCGGGCCAGCGCCCCGGCGCGCAGGGCGCCGGGCGGCCCCAGCGGGGCGGGGCCCTGCGCCGAGCCCGGTCGCCAGCTCAGCACCCGCTCCCGGTGCTCGACCAGGACCAGCCAGGATCCGGCCCGCTCCTCCAGGGCGGCGAGCACCCGGTCGGCCGGGCAGCCGGGCAGCTCCTGGCCGGTGAGGGTGAGGCCGGGCGCCCAGCGGTAGCAGCGCAGGGCGCCGCCGGCCGCCGTCCAGACCGTCATCTCCCCGGCGGAGTTGACCGCCCCGGCGAGCCCGCTGACGCCGCGCGCGGCCTCCCACCAGCCGGCCGAGGTGCCGACCCAGAGCGTCCCGCCGCGGTCCTCGGCGCAGACCACCAGTTCGCCCTGGCCGCCGGCCCAGCCGGCCAGCAACTCCCTGACCGGGCCGGGCCCCTGGCCGGCCGGCAGGCGCTGCCCGTGGTGTCCGGGGCCGGCCAGTGCGGTGCCGTCGGCGCCGCCGGTGACCAGCAGCGGCCGGCCGGCCCGGTCGGGCAGGACGGCCAGGCCCGCGGTGCGCGCCACCGGCCGGCGGGAGCGCAGGAGTTCGCGGCCGCGGCCCACCCAGGGGCCGAGCGGGGAGGGGCGGCGGTCCGGTTCGCGGGCGAGCGGTTCGCAGGCCCAGCGCGCCAGGTCCTCGCCGTAGCCGGCGGCCAGGAGTTCGGCGCGGGCCTGTTCGGCGGCGAGCCGGTGGTCGAGCCGGCCGTGGTCGGGCAGCAGCAGGGTGCGGGCGAGGGTGCCGACCGCGAACAGGTCCTTGGCGGTGGTGGGGAAGCCGCCGACCTGCTCGGCCTCCGGCGGGACGTGCCCGGGGGTGAACACCGCGACGGTGAGGGTGTGGTCGAGCGGGGCCAGGAAGGTCAGGTCGATCAGCTTGACCTGGTTCTGGGCGTCCACCAGGACGTTGGCGGGGGAGATGTCGCGGTGCACCCAGCGTTTGCGGTGCAGTTCGTCGACGATCCGGCAGAGCCGGGCCAGCACCTCGGCCACCGCCGCCGGGCCGCCGCGCTGGGTGCGGGCCCAGGTGTGCAGCGGCACGCCCTCGACCCAGGGGGAGATCTGGTAGCCGAGCAGCCCGGCGGAGGGCGCGGCGCCGGGCCGGTGCGGGGAGGGGCCGAGCAGGAAGCTGGGCACCACCAGGTCGGTCACGCCCAGGCGGTGGGCGTTGTGCGAGACGTCGTCCCAGCGGCCGAGCCAGCGCCGCACCTCGGAGGGGTCGCGCTCCAGCATGATCTTCGCGGCGACGAGTTCCTTGAGCCCGCTGTGGCCGGTCCGCACCGCCCGCCAGACCTCGGCCTCGCCGCCCCGGTGGTGGAATTCCAGGAGCTCGTACTGCTCGGGGTCGAACTCCGGCCCGAACCGGAGCCCGGGCACCCAACGCGACTCGGACACGCATCCCCCGACTGGACCCTGTTGGCCTGTTCGCCCTGACCCGGTCTCGGGCCGGTTCCCGCGCGGTGGTTCTCGCACCGCTTCCGCTGCGTCGCCCAGGATAGTGCTCAATTCTGTTCGTCTGTCCGGTGGAGGGCCTATTCTGATGGGCGCCCGAGCAACATCGAAACAGCGTCAAGTCATGATCACACACCGTGTGTTGATCATCGAGTGGCGTATTTCCAAACGCAGGGGGACGGTGCATGGCGCAGCTCGCGGTGCTGCTGATCGTGGTGGCACTGGCCGGTGCGGCAGCCGTCGTACTGGCCCGCCGCCGACGGAGCCTGGACGCCCAGTCCGTGGCCAAGGCCCTGGCCGCGGCCGCCGAACGGCTCGCCGCCGGCAAGGCCCCGCAGGCCCGTCGCCGCTACGCGCGCCTCGCCCAGCGGCTCGCCGCCGGCCCCGAGGAACTGCGCCCGCAACGCGGCCTCGCCCTGCTCGGCCAGGCCGAGGCCACCGTCCCCACCGGCGACCAGCAGGCCACCCTCGCCCTGCACCGCGAGGCCTTCCCGCTGCTCGCCGACCCGGCCCGGCAACTGCCCCGGTGGAGCCTGCACCGCCTCGCCGAGGAGCGGATATCCGCCCCCGAGGGCGACCTCGGGCCGCTGCTCGCCTTCCTCCAGGCCACCGCCGACGGCGCCGAACCCGGTGAGGAGGCCGCAGCCGCCGCCCGCGCCACGGACTGGCTCCAACGGCTCTGCCGCGAGGGCTCCCCCGAGCAGCGCGAGAGCGCCACCACCCGGTCGCTGGCCGCACTGCCCGGCCGGGACTGGCCGGTCCTGGCCCGGGCCGCCCTGCTGCGCGGCACCGACCGCGCCGCCGAGGCCGAGACCCTGCTCGCCGCGGCCGCCCCCGGCGGCAGCGGCGAACTCTGGTTCCGCTGGGGCGCCCAGCTGTTCACCCTGCACCGGGACGAACCCGCAGTCGCCGCCTTCGACGAGGCGCTGCGCCGGGGCCCCGGCGAGCCCTCCCCGTGGGGGCGCGGCCCGGCGCTGCGCACCGAGAGCCTGCTCTTCCGGGGCCTGGCCCGGCAGCGGCTCGGCGCCACCGACGCAGCCTGGTCCGACCTCGCGGCCGCCGCCACCGAGACCCCCGGCGACCCCCGCCCCCGCTACGCCCTCGGCAGGCTCGCCCTGCTGCTCGGCGCCGACGACCAGGCCCGGGACCAGTTCACCGCCGCCCTGACCGTCCAACCCTCCTTCGCCCCGGCCCGGTTCGGCCTCGCCCTGGTGCACGAGCGGGCCGCGCGCGCCGCCGAGGCGGCCGCCGATTACCGCACCGGCCTCGGCCTCGCCCCCGACTGGCGCCCCGCCCGGGTCCGGCTCGGCGCGGCCCTGCTCGCCGCCGGGCAGGCCGCCGAGGCCGCGCCCGTCCTCGGCGCCGAGGCGGACGTCGAACCGGACTCCCGCTGGGCCCGGATCGCCGCCTTCCACCACGGTCTCGCCCTCGCCCGCACCGACGACCCGGCCGGCGCCCTCGCCCGATGGGAGCCGCTGCACGACGAGGACCTGCGCGAGCGGCAGGCCCTGGCCCGCGACCGGCTCGCCCGCACCCGGCTGGCCGACGACCCGGTGGCCGCCCGGGAGCTCTGGCAGCAGGCCGCCGCCGACCACCCGGCCGCCCCCGGCTACCGGGCCGCGCTGCGCGAGGCCGCCCTGCGCGAGGCCGCGCACCTGCTGATCACCGGCCGCGACCGGCCCGAACCTCGCGAGCGGGCCGCCGCCGCCCTCGCCCTCGCCGACACCCTGCCCGGTTCCGTCACCCACCGGCAGGCCCGGCTGCGCGCCGCCCTCGCCCTGGCCGGGGGCTCCACCGAACCGCTGGGCACCCTGCTCGACGCCGCCACCGGGCCGCGCGACCGCTACCACCTGTCCGCCGCCGCCCTGCTGACCGGCCGTCCGGTCCAGACCATCGCCCTGCTCGCCCCGCTCGCCCCCGACCCGGCCGGTGACCCGGCCCTCGCCCGGCTGCGGGCACTGCTCGCCGAACGGGCCGGCAACTGGGCCGCCGCACTGGACTGGTACCGCCACTTCCTGACCGCCGGCCAGGCCCCCGAACCGCCGCAGCCCCCGCCCGCGACGGCCGACTGCGCCGTCTGCCCCGCCGCCGCCCCCGCCACCGGCACCTGCGCCGGCTGCGGCCGGGAGGTCTGCGCCGCCCACCTGCACCGCCCCGCCGACGGCGCCTCGCCGCGCTGCGTGCGCTGCGTCGGCCCCGCACTGCGCGCCGTCCTGGACTGCGCCCGCCGGGCCGGGGTGCCCGAGCAGGCCGAACCCGTCCTCGCCGCCTGGGCGCAGGCCCTCGGCGACAGCCCCGCCGCCGCGCCCGCACGACTGGACCTCGCCCTGCTGCGGGCCGAACTCGGCCGACTGGACGAGGCGTTGGCCGACCTGCCGGCGGACGCGGCCGCCGCGCGCGGGGCCGTCCTGATCCGCCGGGCCGGCGCCGCCCTCGACGCCGGGGAGCCCGGACGCGCGGCCGGCGACCTGCGCCAGGCCCTCACCCTCGCCCCGGGCCGGCCGCAGGCCGCCGCCGCGCTCGTCCTGCTCGCCGAGCACGAGTCCCACCAGCACGCCGTCGAGGGCCGCCACCGCGAGGCCTGGGACGGCTACCACGCCCTGCTGCTCAAGGACCCGGCCCACCCCCGGCTGCTGCACGCGCTCGGCCTGGCCGGCTACCGGCTCGCGGTCTCCCTCCAGTCAGGCCCGGAAGCCCCGGAGAGTCCGGACGGCGCCGGGCCGGACGAGCGGATCTGGACCTGGACGCTCGGCTGCCTGGTCGCCGCCCTGCACCAGCCCGACCTGTGGGCGGAGTCCGCCCGGATCACCGGCCGCCCGGCCGAACCGCAGCGGATGTCCACCGCCCGCAGCGCGCTCACCGACCGCCTCCGCGAGGACCTGCGCGCCCTGGACCGGGCCGCCGGCCGCACCGGCGACGAGGTCACCGCCTGGACCCTGCGCCTCGGCATGGAGGCGCACAGCGCCGAAGCCTTCGCCCAGGAGGACGTCCGGATCGCCCTGCCCGGCCGCCCCGCCCGGCGCCTCGCCCTCGGCCCCGCGCTCGACCGGCTGCTCCGGCAGGAGCCCGAACTCGCGGCCTGGGCAGCCGGGTTCGACGAGGCCGTACGGGCCTGGCGGCGGCCGGAAACCCCCGACGGGCACCCGCTGACCAGGGCCCTCGGCCTGTTCGGCGACCTCGGCCCGCAGCGCTACCTGCTCCTCCAGGGCCGCCAGGCCGCCGCCGTCGGCGCCCTGGACGCGGTGCCCGAGGCCGAACGCGGAACGGGCTGGCGGGACCTGCTAGGCGAGAGCCTGGTCAGCGAGGCCCGCGAGCACCACCGCAACCAGGACTGGCGCGAGGCCCTGGACTGCCTCACCCGCGCCCGGGCCGTGCCCGGCGCCGTCCTGCCTGCCGACGCGCCCGCGATCGCCGCCGAGTCCGGCGTCCGGGCCGCCCGCGCCCTGCTCAAGAGCAGCGACGACGACCAGGCGGGCGCCACCGAACTCCTGGAGAAGGCCCTCGCGCTGGCCCCCGACCACCCCGAGGTGCGCGGCGACCTCGGCGCCACCTACGCCCAGTGGGCCCGCAAGATCAACAACGAGGACAAGGACTACCCCCGCGCCCTGGTCCTGCTGCGCAAGAGCATGGAACTCGCCCCCGGCGACCCGACCGCCGTCCACTTCCTGGAGGCCGCCCTCGGCAACCGGGCCGGCCAGCTCAGCCGCCCCGACGCCCCCGAAGCGGAACTGGAGGAGGCCGCCGAAGCGTGGCGGGAGCTGATCGCGCTCAACCCCGACCCGGACCACCGGCTCGGCCTCGCCTTCGTGCTGCGCCACCTCTCCCGCATCGCCGCCTTCGCGGACCACCGCGCCCTCGCCGTCGACCGGATGGCGCAAGCCCTGCGCGCCGACCCGGAATGGGACGGCGACACCGAGGAGGAGGCCCCGCGCCGGGTCGCCGTGATGCTGGCCAACCACATGCTGGACAACCTCCAGGGCAGCCCGTTCACCACCCAGGCCGCCATGCTCCAGAAGGCCAGGTCCTACGACGACTCGGCCGAGATCCGCCGCCTGATGGTCAGCGTCTGGCGCGGCGAGGCCATCGGCCACTACGAGGCCCACCGATACCCCGACGCGATCCGGCTGCTGGAGGAGGCGCGCGCGCTCTCCCGCACCCCGGAGGACGTCGCCAAGCTGCACGTCGAACTCAGCGTCGTCTACAGCTCCTACGCCGTCAGCCGGGCCAACCTGCGCCAGTTCCGGGAGGCCCGCTCGCTGATCGGCAAGGCCGTCGAGTACAACCCGGACGACCGCGACCTGCGCGCCCTGCAACGGAGGATCGGCGCGCTGCGCTGACGGCAACCGCGGCGCCGCCGTCGTCGTCGTAGCCCATGCACCCGTTTTTGATCCGCGGCCGAAGCCAATCCCTGAGCCACAAGCGACCCCTGAGATCACGTCAGTCGTGAGGAGAGAAGCCGCCCGCCATGCCACTGCACGAACCGTCGCCGTACGAGGTCCTGGGCGTTGCGCTCACGGCCGGCGTGCGGGAGATCAACCTCGCCGTCGGCCCGGCGATGAAGGCCGGCCGCTACAGCCGCCAGCAGATCCAGGACGCCGCCGCCCTGCTGCGCAACCCCGACCGGCGGCTGGAGCTGGACCTCCAGCGGCCCCTGCCGCCGGAGCCGGTCGACCAGGCCGCCGAACTGTTGGCGCCCGCCCTCGCCGAACCGCTGCTGGTCGTCGAACGCCCGCCGCTGCCGCCCGCCGCCGCCCTCCTGGTGCTGCACCGGGCCGAGGCGGCGGCCGACTTCGCCGAACCCGCCCCCGGCGGCGCCGACCCCGAACCGCCCGTCCCCGCCCGCTACGCGGCCGACCTGTCCGTGCTGCCGCAGATCGAGGTACCCGAATGACCGACACGCCGACCGCTCCCGCGCCCGCCGGCCACCGGCCGCTGGACGTCCCGCAGCGCGCCCTGGAGGTCGACCTCGACCAGGCGTTCAGCCAACTGCTGTACCGGGCCTCCCTCCTGCAGCGCCTGCGGGCCGAGGAGGCGCAGACCGCCCGGGCCACCCAGCGGGACCTGCTGGGCATCCTGGTCGAGGTGGACGACGCCCTCGCCGCGCTCGGCCTGGACCGGGAGCTGGTGCTGCTCGGGCGCGGCACCGGGATCGAGGCCACCCGCCGGCGGCTGCTCGGCCGCCTCGCCAAGGCCGGGGTGCGCCCGATGCGGCTGGAGGGGCTGGCGGCGGACCCGGCGCTGACCGAGATCGTCGGCACCGAGCCGCGTCCCGGAGTGGCGCCGGAGACGGTCGTCCGGACGGTGGTCACCGGGTTCTTCTGGGAGGAGGAGGTGCTGCGCCGCGCCCAGGTCGTCGTCGCCGCGGTGCCCGAGCCCGCCCCGGTGGGGGAGCCGGTCCTCGCGGAGGACGTCGAGCGGGCCCTGGAGCCCGTGCCGGAGCAGGCCGAGGCGCCGGACCTTGAGCCTGGAGCCGCCGGGCCCGAGGACGCCGGGCCCACGGACGCCGACCCCGCGGACACCGAGCTGGAGGACGGCGGCCCCGAAGCAGCCGCCGCGCCGGTGAACCCCGCCGCCCGGGCCACGGCGGCCCCGCCCCGGGCCCGCCGGAAGGGAACGGCCGCGGGCGGCCGGCGCAAGCGGAAGAAGTAGCCAGGACCACGAGGGGCAAGAGGGGAACGACATGTACCGCACACTCGGCATCGACCTGGGCACCACCAACTCGGTGGTGGCCCACCTGCGCCGGGGCGAGCCGGAGATCATCTTCAACCGGCAGAACCAGGAGGCCACGCCCTCCGTGGTCGGCAGCGGCCGCAAGGGCGAACTGCTGGTCGGCTCCACGGCGCGCAGCCGGGTCGCCATCGACGGCGCCAACGTGATCCGCTCGGTCAAGCGCTTCATGGGACGCAAGTTCAAGGACCCGCAGGTCCAGGCCGCCCTCAAGGAGGTCGACTACAAGGTCACGGCAGGCACCGACGGCGACGTCAACGTCTGGTTCAACGGCCGCTCCTACACCCCGATCGAGATCTCCGCGATCATCCTGCACCGCCTCAAGGAGGACGCCGAGCAGCGCTTCGGCGAGCCCTTCCACCGGGCCGTCATCACCGTCCCCGCGTACTTCGGCGAACGGCAGGTCGCCGCCACCCAGGAGGCGGGCCGGATGGCCGGCCTGCACGTGCTGCGGATCATCAACGAGCCGACCGCCGCCGCGCTCGCCTACGGGATCACCTCCGAGGCCGGCGACGAGGGCCGGACCGTCCTGGTCTACGACCTCGGCGGCGGCACCTTCGACATCTCCATCCTGCTGCTGGTCCCCGGCTCGGTCTCGGTGCTCGGCATCGAGGGCGACAACCTGCTCGGCGGCGACGACTTCGACCGGGCCATCACCACCGCACTGCTGGAGGACATCCGCGAGGAGTACGGCGCGGACTACCAGCCCGACCTGCGGGACCGCCCCAAGATCGCCTCCACGGCCGAGACCATCAAGATCGAGCTCTCCCACCAGGAGGCCTCCGAGGTGATCCTGCCCGGCCTCGGCGCCGGCCAGCTGGTGCTGGAGACGGAGTTCGAACGGGCCCGCTTCGAGGAATTGATCGAGGCCCAGATCGAGCGCACCATCGAGCTGACCCACAAGGCCATCATGCAGGCCAACCTCACCGTCGGGGACATCGACGAGGTGGTGCTGGTCGGCGGCTCCACCGCGATCCCGCTGGTGGCCCGGCGGCTCGGCGAGGTCTTCGGGCCGCGCCGGATCCGGCGCGGCGTCAACCCGATGCAGTGCGTGGCGCTCGGCGCGGCCGTGCAGTCCGCGCTGGTCGGTGAGGTGGAGTGCCCCGAGTGCCGGGCCCCCGGCGACCTCTCCGCCTCCAACTGCGCCAACTGCGCCACCACGCTGCTCGGCGGGCCCCGGGTCTCCTGCACCGGCTGCCACCTCCCGGTCGACGCCGAGGCCGCCGCCTGCCCCAAGTGCGGCCAGGAGCTGGGCGGTTCGGCCGCCGGCGCGGCCATCCCGGCGCAGTCCCAGGCGGCCACCGCCGTGCGCAGCGACAACTGCCCGCGCTGCGGCACCCCCGCCGCCCCCGGCGTCACCGCCTGCGAACTGTGCGGCGAGGCACTCAACTCCGCCGCACCCGGCCAGACCAGGGTCGCCTCGACCGCCGCCGAGGACGTCGGCCTGCGCTGCGCGGCCTGCGGCGTGGTCAACCCGCCCGGCAGCGAGGCCTGCCAGGGCTGCGGCGAGCTGATGCAGGTCACCAACCCGTTCGACATCACCCCGAAGAACCTCGGCATCGAGCTCAACGACGGCCGACTGGCCGTCATCATCCCCAAGAACACCAGCTACCCGACCAGTTCCCCGGTCAGCCGCGAGTTCGTGGTCTCCGGCAGCGGCCGCCAGCGGCTGGAGATCGCGGTCTACGAGGGCGAGCACGAGATCGCCCAGCAGAACGAGCTGATCGGCCACCTGACCCTGCGGCTGCCCGCCGGGCTCGGCGGCCGCACCCCGGTGGAGGTGTCCTTCGGTCTCGACCGGGACCGCACCATCACCCTGTCGGTGCGGATCCAGGGCGGCGGCGAGAAGACCGTCAAGCTGGAGCGCGTCACCCTCGACCCCGAGCTCAAGGTCCAGGTCGAGGAGCAGCAGCGGCAGATCGAGACCTTCACCGACCGCTGGGGCGGCGAGCTCACCGAGGCCGAGATGCGCGAGGCGCAGCGCCTCATGGACAGCCTGGACGACCTGGCCGCCGGCCAGACCCGCGGCCAGTCGGTGGACGAGGCGCTGGAGCGGGCCCAGCGCCAGCTGAAGGCCCAGCGCTGGGTGCGCGGCTCGGAGGCGTACCTCAGCCTGTTCATCCACTACTGCGAGAAGCACCTCGACCCGAGCGACCTCGACCGGCTGCGGTCGGTGGCCGCCGACCTGCGGCTGCGCCGCGAGGCGGCCGACTGGGACGGCGCCATGCGCGCCGCCCAGCGGGCCGACGAGCTGTGCGACTCGCTCGGGCACACCTTCCGGATGCTCACCATGTGCAACGTCTACGTCAACCAGAACATGGTCTCGCCGGCGCTGGCCCAGCGGATCATGGCCGAGCTGCGCGGGCTGGACGAGGCGGTGGAGTCGGCCAACATGGAGGCCGCCAACCAGCACAGCTCGGCGCTGCTGGCGCTGTACGCGCAGGCGCAGCGGGAGCTGGGCAGCGAGCCGCTCGCGGAGTCGCTCGGCCCGGTCCGCCCGGAGGAGGCCGGTCCGCGATGAACTCCGACGTGACTCCGTCCGAGGTACCTCCGTCCGGGGTGTACCGGTCCGAGCTGTCCCCGGCCGACGTGCACCCGATCGGCGGGCGGGCTGCCGACGTTCCGCCGATCGAGGTGCTCTGCCCGCAGTGCGCCGTCCCGGCGGACCCGCAGGGCCTGCGCTGTCCGTCCTGCCGGGAGGATCTCGGCGTGCTGTTCCGGCTGCGTTACGCCGCTCGGATCGACTACAACCGGGCGCTGGCGGCGCTGGCGGCCGGCGACGGGGCGTTCGCGCTCGGACTGCTGCACCGCGCGGTGGCGGCCGAACCGGGGCTCGAACCGGCCCGGGACCTGCTGGAACGGGTGAGCGCGTCCGGGTCCGCGGGGCCGGAGCCGGGGGAGCGGGAGGGCGACACGCCCTCTGAGTGACCAATTCGGCCGTTCCCGGCCTGCCATCGAGTTCGATCGGTGCGAGTGTGTTCGTCACATGGATGTTCGCTGCCCTCACAAGGAGTGACGCAATGCGTATTCGTACCACCCTCGCCGCCACCGCACTCGCCGCCGTGGCCGTCCTGGCCGGTGCCGGCACCGCCGCCGCGGGCGACGCGACCGCGAACGGTGTCGCGTTCGGTTCCCCCGGTGTGCTCTCCGGCAACCAGATCCAGATCCCGATCAACCTCGAGGCCAACGTCTGCGGCAACTCGATCGGCATCATCAGCATCCTCAACCCGGCCTTCGGCAACACCTGCGTCAACGGCTGACCCGACTGCTGGGGCCGTCCGTCGAACCCGACGGACGGCCCCAGCATCGTGTCCGCACCCCCGTTCGGGGGTGGCGGCGCGGGGCGCGCGGTGGAGACCATGGGGGCCGACCCGCACGCGCCCACCCAGGAGCCAGAACGTGCCGACCACGCCGACCCCGCGCAGCTACGCCTCCGGCACCTCGGATGTGCCGCTGCTCGGCGACACCATCGGGGAGAACCTCGACCGCGCGGTGCGCGCCTTCCCCGAACGGGATGCCCTGATCGACCGGGCCACCGCCCGCCGCTGGACGTACGCCGAACTCGCCGCCGACGTCGACGCGTTGGCCCTGGGCCTGCTCGACCTCGGCATCGCCAAGGGCGACCGGGTCGGCATCTGGGCGCCCAACCGCGCCGAGTGGACGCTCACCCAGTACGCCACCGCCAAGCTCGGCGCGATCCTGGTCACCATCAACCCGGCCTACCGCTCGTACGAGTTGGCGTACGTGCTGAACCAGGCCGGGATCCGCCTGCTGGTCGCGGCCGAGCGCTTCAAGACCTCCGACTACGCCGGAATGATCGAGGAAGTGCGGCCCCGGTGCCCCGAGTTGGAGCGCAGGGTGCTGATCGGCGGCCCCGACTGGGACGCCCTGCTCGCCGCCGGGCGCCGCGCCGACCCAGGCCTTCTCGCGCAGCGGCAGCGGGAGTTGGCGCCGGACGACCCGATCAACATCCAGTACACCTCCGGGACCACCGGCTCCCCCAAGGGCGCGACCCTGTCGCACCACAACATCCTCAACAACGGCTACTTCGTCGGCGAACTGCTCAACTACACCGAGCAGGACCGGATCTGCGTCCCGGTGCCGTTCTACCACTGCTTCGGCATGGTGATGGCGAACCTCGCGGCCATCTCCCACGGCGCCTGCACGGTGATCCCCGCACCCTCCTTCGACCCGGGCGCCACCCTGGCCGCCGTCGCCGCCGAGCGCTGCACCTCGCTGTACGGGGTGCCCACCATGTTCATCGCCGAACTCGCCGACCCGGACTTCGCGCGCCACGACCTCACCAGCCTGCGCACCGGCATCATGGCGGGCTCCCCCTGCCCGGCCGAGGTGATGAAGGACGTCATCGGCCGGATGGGCATGGCCGAGGTCGCCATCTGCTACGGCATGACCGAGACCTCGCCCGTCTCCACCCAGACCCGCGCCGACGACACGGTCGACCGCCGGGTCTCCACCGTCGGCCGGGTCGGCCCGCACCTGGAGGTCAAGGTCGTCGACCCGGCCACCGGCCGGACCGTCCCGCGCGGCGAGCCCGGTGAACTCTGCACCCGCGGCTACTCCGTCATGCTCGGCTACTGGGGCGAGCCCGAGCGCACCGCCGAGGCCGTCGACGCCGCCCGCTGGATGCACACCGGCGACCTCGCCGTCATGGACCAGGACGGCTACCTCGCCATCACCGGCCGGATCAAGGACATGGTGATCCGCGGCGGCGAGAACCTGTACCCGCGCGAGATCGAGGAGTTCCTGTACACCCACCCCGACGTCCTCGACGTCCAGGTCGTCGGCGTGCCCGACGCCCGGTACGGCGAGGAGCTGATGGCGTGGATCCGCATGCGCGCCGGCGCCGAGCCGCTCACCGCCGACACCGTCCGCACCTACTGCGCCGGCCGGCTCGCCCACGTCAAGATCCCGCGGTACGTGCACGTGGTCGAGGAGTTCCCGATGACCGTCACCGGCAAGGTCCGCAAGGTCGAGATGCGCGCGGAGGCCGTGCGCCTGCTCGGCCTCTGACCCGACCCGCAACCGGTCGACGGGCCGCCGCCCCACCGTCCTACCGCCACCCGGTCCGAGCCCGCCCGCACACGCCGAACGGCCCCGGGCCGGCGGTTCTTCCGCCGGCCCGGGGCCGTTCGTCCTGCGGCTGCTTCTCCTGCCGCTACCGGGCGCCCCAGGCCTGGTCGGTGGGGACGACCTCGCGGCCGAGCGGCATGAGGGAGATCGGGATCATCTTGAGGTTCGCCCAGCCGAAGGGGATGCCGATGATCGACAGGAACAGCGGGATGCTGGTCACCAGGTGCGCGATCGCCAGCCACCAGCCCGCGAAGATCAGCCAGATGACGTTCCCGACGCAGGACGCCGCCCCGGCACCCGGCTTCTCCACGGTCGTCCGCCCGAACGGCCAGAGGATGAACCCGGCAATTCGGAAGGACGCGACGCCGAACGGGATGGTCACGATCAGCACGCAGCAGATGATTCCGGCGACGGTATAGGCAATAGCCATCCAGATACCGCAGAAGATCAGCCAAATGACATTGAGGACGAACTCGATCACCTTCATGGCCGACACCTTCTCACGGCTGCTGCTCGGGGTTCCACGATCCAGCCATGCCCGCCCCCGGGCGCGTCTACGCCCTTAGGGGACGTTCCTCGGGGTTTGTTCCGGGGTCGGCGCGGGCGGACGTGCCGGGGCCGCACCCTCCGGAGGGTGCGGCCCCGGTGTGGCGGCTCGGATCAGGCCGGCGGGGTGCCGTCGGGCCAGACGCAGGGGGAGCTGACCCGGAGGGTGAGGTCGTGGCTGGCGTCGGAGACCCCGTCCAGGGTGGCGAGGAAGTCGTCCTTGGGGTTCTTCAACCTGATCCAGTCGTTGTGGAAATTGGGGGGATCCTGAACCGGTTGGAAGCCCTGGCCGGTCAGGAACGTTCGGAAGGCGTTCACCGACTCGGCTTTGGGCGCGGACGGGACGTCGCCGAAGTCGTATCCCCGACGGGTCTGCGTCCTGCCGTGCGGGCCGATGTCGTTGGCGTCGCATTCCATGTCGAAGAAATCGTCCGAGCTCGCGGTCGGCTTGACCGGCAGCTTGGCCAGGGTGTCGGCGAGGTAGGCGTCGATCTGCTTCTTGGCCTGGTCGAGCGTGATCGTGGACTTCGACCGCTCGTCCAAGGTCTGCACGCCGCAGGAGTTCAGGGCCAGTACGGCGACCGCCAGTACGGCGGTGGCGGTGACCCGTTTGATCAGTGGGGTGTGCTCGGTGGTGCTCATGAGACCCGCTTTCCGGCGATGATCTGGCCCATGGAGGTCAGGGTGGGCGAATCGTCGTTCCAGTAGTCCGAGTGCCCCGCGTTGGGATTGGTGGGCAGGATCTGCGCGCCGAACTGGGGGACGGTGGTCTGTCGGCCGTGGATCAGGTGGTGGTCACCGTCGCCGAGGCCCCACGAGCCGGCGACGTTGTCGACGATGTTGTCCGTCATCCCGCCGGGGTCGGTGGCGGCGGCCCAGCCGATCGCGTCGGCCGGGCTCTGCGCCACGTACACGCGGGACGGGTCGATGTTCAGGTCCTTGGCGTTTTCGACGCCGCAGCCGGGGCTGGCGATGAGGACGACGTTGTCGACGGGAAGGCCCTTGTCGCGCATGGCGTAGCCCACGGTCGTGGTGCCGTAGCTGTGGGCGAGGACGGTGTTGTTCGACAGCTTCCCCTCGTGCGTGGCGTGCAGCCCGGTCTCGAAGGCGTGCAGCTTGTCCTCCGCGTTCTTCGCGTACTTGTCGTCCGCGGCCTCGGGGATGATCGTCTGCGGAGCGTCGTAGCCGACCCAGGTGATCGACGAGGTGGTGCCCGGGTCCTGCGCCTTGCGGTTGGCGTCGTTGGCGGACTTGACCATCAGATCGGAGCGGTTGATGTCACTGCCGATGCTGCCGAGCCGGGCGCCGGTGCCGGGTACGTATGTGGAGACGTTGTCGGCGGTGTCGGGGTTGTTGGCCGCGATGATCGCGTGGCCCTTGCCGTTGGTGTCGAAGCCCAGCAGGAAGGTGGGCGGGTGTTCGGCGTTGACCGGGGTGTTCAGCCGGTTCTCGATGGCCGTCACGCCCTTCAGCTTGTCTTCGAGGTCGTCGCGCTTCTGCTTCCACGCCGTGTAGTCGGGGTTCTGGACGGGCCCGCCGTTGGTCTCGGCGACGGACAGGTAGTGCTTCGGCTCCGGGCCGAGGCCGTCGAGCTGGTGTTGGAGGTCCTGCTTGCCACGCTGGAGGTTGATCCGATTGGCCTGGTCCCGGGCGAGTGCGGGGACGCCGTCGAGGGCGCCGACCTGATCGGGGTGGTTGAGGATCATCCGGTGCTGCTGCTCGTCGGTCAGGCCGTTCCACCAGCCCTTGACGCTGTTCGGGTCGGTGCCGGCGGCGGGGACCTGTTCGAGCGCGTTCGCGGCGGCCAGGTCGGTCTTCGCCGTGGCGGCGTCGAGCCCGGTGCCGTCGCTCGCGTTGCCGGCCAGGTGGGCGAGCCGGGCGCTGATCGTCTGGTCCGCGTGGGCGGCTTCGGTGAGCGCGGCCGTGATCCGGCTGCTGATCTGCTGGGCCTGCGACTCGGCGTCGGTGCCGGCGAAGGTGGCGGATCCGGGGTCGTTGTCCCAGGTGATCCCGCCGTCGGCGGCGACGGTCAGCTTGTGGGTCTTGGCGTCGTCGAGGGCGTTGATCAGGTGCGCCTGGGCGGCGGCGAAGCCCTCGGCCGCGTCGTGCAAGGCCCTGCTGACGAGGCCGATCTCCTGTTGGGCGGCTTGGAGTTCGTTCTCCAGGAGCTGGATCCGGGCCTGGGCGTGACCGGCGGCGTTCCCGGTCCACTGCGAGTGGTTCAGCCGGTCGACGACCTCGTGCTGCCAGTTCTCCACGTGCTGGCCGAAGGCGGTGGCCAGGGTGTCGAAGGCGGTCTTCGCGGTGGTGAGGTTGATGAGGTCGGCGTCGTGGAGGGTCTTGATGTCCATCGCCTACTCGGCCGCCTTCGCGCCGGCGGGCTTCACGGGGCCCGGGACGAAGGTCGTGCTGAAGGGGTCCGGTTCGTCGGGGACCGGTGCGGCCGGGTTCCGCATGCTCCCGTGGATGTCCTTCTCGACCTGGCGGTAGTAGGAGGCCGACGTGGCGAGCTTGGTGCCGACGTCGCCCATGTCGCCGCCGAGCCTGTCCAGCAGCGTCTTCCAGTTCGTGCCGCAGTTCTGGATGGCGGCGGCGGTGAGCCAGCCCTTCAGGCCCCCGGCGGCCTGGTTGCACGGATCGGTGATCTTCGAGGTCTCGCCCGGTATGAGACCGCCGATGTGCTGAGCGCTCTGTCCGCAGCCGTCCAGTTCGGCTGGGTTGACCTTGAACTCCAAGGCCAGATCAGGATCTGCCATGTCTTTCCCCCCGCTGATGAGCCCCCGGGCCGGCGCGCCGCCCGGGTCCGTGTCGACAAACTGCTGACGGATGCTAACGGATCGATCTTCGGCGGCCGCGAGGGCGTGGCCCGGGCGACCTGCCCCGGCTCGGCCGGGGGGCGCGGCTCGGGATACCCTGCGGGGGTAACTGGTGGCGAGGCCGGTCGGGAGGTGGACGATGGCGGAGCCGTGTCCGACCGCCCCCCGGGCCCTGCGCCTGCTGCTCCTCGTGGCGCTCCTGCTCGGCATCGTGACGATGCATACGCTCGGCCATCCGGCCGCCGGCGGGCACGGGGTGGAGCATGGGACGGACCACGGGCCGACGCGGCACGCCGTGAGCGCCGGTCACCCGGCGGACGCCGGGGAGACGGTGCACACCGCCGCGGCCGACGGCATGGATCCGATGACGGTGTGTCTGGCCGTGCTCGTCGGCTGGACGTTGCTGCTCCTCGCCGTCGGCCCCCTGCTGCGGCACAGCGGTGACGCCGCCGCCGAGGTGAGGGCCCGGCTGCTGCGGGCCGTTCGCGCGCTGCCGCCGCCCGGAGGCGGGCGGATCCTCCTCGCCCGGTTGTCGGTGCTGCGTCAGTAGGCGTACGCCGGCCGCCCCGGGTCCGCGCTCCGGCGCGGGCGGGACGGCCGTCGCGACGTCCTGCTCACCCACGCCCACCGCACGAGGTGCACTCCGTCATGCGCACACCCACCCGTCGTACCGTGCTCGGCGCGGCGCTCGCCGCCGCCGGCACCGGTCTGCTCGCCGCCTGTTCCGCCGATCCGATGAAGGGCATGGACCATGGGGGCGCCGCCCCCACCACCCCGGGCGGCTTCGTCGCCCCCGGCGGCCCCGAGGTCGCCGCCGCCGAGGCGCGGCGCGGGCCCGGGCCGGAGCGCAAGGTCGCGCTCACCGCCACCGAGACGACGCTCGACCTGGGCGGCCGCACCGTCCGCAGCTGGGCGTACGGCGACGGCCTGCCCGGCCGGGCGGTGCGCGCCACGGTCGGCGAGACGCTCGCCGTCAGTCTCGCCAACCACCTTCCGCAGCCCACCTCGTTGCACTGGCACGGCCTCGCGCTGCGCAACGACATGGACGGCGTACCCGGGCTCACCCAGGACGCGGTGCGGGCGGGCGCCGGCTTCGAGTACCGCTTCGCGCTCGCCCACCCGGGGACGTACTGGTTCCACCCGCACTCCGGCGTCCAGCAGGACCGCGGCCTGTACGCGCCGCTGATCGTCGAGGACCCGAGGGAGCCGCTGAGCTACGACCAGGAGTGGGTCGTCGTCCTGGACGACTGGGTGGACGGGGTCGACGGCAGCACCCCGGACGCCGTGCTCGCCGAACTCGCCCGGGGCATGGGCGGGATGGACCACGCGGGGACGGACCACTCGGCGATGGGCGGCCACGACATGGCAGCCATGGGCGGCACTCCAACCGGCACCCCGAGCACCGCCCCGCCCGCCGCCGGCCCGTCCCGGATGCTGATGGGTGCCCGCAGCGCGCTGCTCGGCGGCGACGCGGGCGACGTCGGCCACCCGTTCCACCTGGTCAACGGCCGGCTCGCCGGCGCGCCCGAGACCTTCACCGCCAAGCCCGGCGACCGGGTCCGGATCCGGCTGATCAACGCGGGCGGCGACACCGCCTACCGGGTCGCGCTGGGCGGCCACGAGCTGACCGTCACCCACACCGACGGCTTCCCGGTCGAGCCGGCCACCACCCAGGCGCTGCTGCTCGGCATGGGCGAGCGCTACGACGTGCTGGTGACCGTCCAGGACGGCGTGTTCCCGCTGACCGCGCTCGCCGAGGGCAAGAACGCCTCCGCACTCGCCCTGCTGCGCACCGGCGGCGGCGCCGCGCCGGACGCCTCGGTGCGCCCGGCGGAGCTGGACGGCAGGCTGCTCGGCGCGGCACAGCTCAAGGCCGACCCGAGCGTGCGACTGCCCGCCAGGGCGCCGGACCGGACGGTGCGGCTGGAGCTCACCGGCGGCATGGCGAAGGCCGACTGGGCGTTCAACGGCCGCCGGTACGACCCGGCGCAGCGCTACCCGGTGGCGGCGGGGGAGCGGGTGCGGCTGGAGTTCCGCAACACCACGAGCATGTGGCACCCCGTCCACCTGCACGGCCACACCTTCGCGCTGCCCGGTGACGGGCCCCGCAAGGACACCGCGATCGTGCTGCCGGGCGCGACGCTCGCCGTCGACTTCGACGCCGACAATCCGGGCCTGTGGATGGTGCACTGCCACAACGTCTACCACGCGGAGACGGGCATGATGACCGTCCTCGGTTACCGGGCCTGACCCTCGCGGCACGCGGCGTCGGGGCGGGGGAGCGGCCCCGCCCCGACGCCGCCCTGCCGCCGGTCGGAGCCCCGTCGCGGGCGCACTGTCACCGGCCGCACCACCCGCCGCGACCTGCGGGGCAATGACGCTTTCTTAACGCGGGGCGATGACGCGTCCTTAACGCCGGTCGCATAGCCTGTCGCACTGCCGTCGCCCGACGGCGCTTTTACGGGGTCTTTAACAAGAGGTGCAAGGTGGTTTCGTCGGGTTCGACGGAGGCGGCGACGGCGGAACCGTCGTCGGCGCGAATACGGTTGCGGGGCTGGCTGCTGGAGGGCGTGTCGGCGGACAAGCCGGCCACCGGGGAGGCCGGTCAGGACGGTTCGCAGGGCGGCGCGCAGGCGGGGGACTCCGGCGCGCACAAGGGCCAGCGCTGGTGGCGGGTGATGTGCCTGACCGGCCTGGACTACTTCTCCACGCTCGGCTACCAGCCGGGCATCGCCGCCCTGGCGGCGGGCGTGCTGTCGCCGATCGCGACGATCGTGCTGGTGGTCGTCACCCTGCTGGGCGCGCTGCCGGTCTACCGGCGGGTCGCGCAGGAGAGCCCGCGGGGTGAGGGCTCGATCGCCATGCTGGAGCGGCTGTTGTCGTTCTGGAAGGGCAAGCTGTTCGTCCTGGCGCTGCTCGGTTTCGCGGCGACGGACTTCCTCATCACGATCACCCTGTCGGCCGCCGACGCGAGCGCGCACCTGGTGGAGAACCCGCACCTGACCAGCGTCCTCGGCGGCAAGCAGGTGCTGATCACGCTGATCCTGGTCGCGCTGCTCGGCGCGGTGTTCCTGAAGGGCTTCAGCGAGGCGATCGGCCTGGCGGTGGCCCTGGTCGGGGTCTACCTGGCGCTGAACGTGGTCGTGGTGGCCGTCGGCATCTGGAAGATCATCGAGGCGCCGCACGTGGTCACGGACTGGACCACTGCGCTGACCGCCCAGCACGGCAACCCGGTGATCATGGTGGGCGTGGCGCTGGTGGTCTTCCCGAAGCTGGCGCTCGGCCTGTCCGGCTTCGAGACCGGCGTCGCCGTGATGCCGCACATCGAGGGGGACCCGGACGACACCGAGGAGAAGCCCACCGGCCGGATCCGCGGCACCCGCAAGCTGCTCACCACGGCCGCCGTGATCATGAGCTGCTTCCTGATCACCACCAGCTTCATCACCACCCTGCTGATCCCGGCCGACCAGTTCAAGCCCGGCGGCGACGCGAACGGCCGCGCCCTCGCCTACCTGGCCCACGAGTACCTGGGCGGCACCTTCGGCAGCGTCTACGACCTGTCCACCATCGCCATCCTCTGGTTCGCCGGCGCCTCCGCCATGGCGGGCATGCTCAACCTGCTGCCGCGCTACCTGCCCCGCTACGGCATGGCCCCGCACTGGGCGCGTGCGGTGCGGCCGATGGTGATCGTGCTGACCCTGATCGGTTTCCTGGTCACCTGGCTGTTCGACGCCGACGTGGACGCCCAGGGCGGCGCGTACGCGACCGGCGTGCTGGTGCTGATCAGTTCGGCGGCCATCGCCGTCACCATCGCCGCGTACAAGGCGAAGCAGCGGGGCTGGACCACCGCCTTCGCGATCATCGCGGCGATCTTCCTGTACACCACCGTGCTGAACTGCCTGGAGCGGCCGGACGGTCTGAAGATCGGCGCCTGCTTCATCGCCGGCATCATCCTGGTCTCGCTGCTCTCCCGGCTGCGCCGCGCCTTCGAGCTGCGCGTCACCGACGTGGTGCTGGACGACGTGGCGGAACGTTTCGTCAGGGACTACGCGCACCGCCCGCTGCGGCTGATCGCCAACGAGCCGACCCACCGCGACGTCGCCGAGTACCGCGACAAGATCCGCCAGATCCGCGCCGACAACGACATCCCCGGTGAGGACGACCTGGTCTTCGTCGAGGTGACCGTCCGGGACGCCTCCGACTTCGAGACCGAGCTGACCGTGCGCGGCGAGGTGCTGCACGGCCGCTACCGGGTGCTGACGCTGGAGAGCTCCAGCATCCCGAACGCGATCGCCGCGCTGGCCCTCACCATCCGGGACCGCACCGGGCAGCAGCCGCACCTCTACTTCGAGTGGACCGAGGGCAACCCCTTCGCCCAGTTCCTGCGGTTCTTCCTGTTCGGCCAGGGCGAGGTGGCCCCGGTCACCCGCGAGGTGCTGCGCGAGGCCGAACCCGACCGCAGCCGCCGCCCGCGCGTCCACGTCGGCTGACGCTCCGCCGCACGACGTCGTCGGCCCGCCCGGTCCTGTGCGACCGGGCGGGCCGACTGCTGTGCGGGAGCCGGGTTCAGGACGGCAGGCGCAGCGCGGTGCCCGGCTGGATGAGGTCCGGGTCGTCGCCGATGGCGGCGCGGTTGAGCGCGTAGAGGGCCGGCCAGCCGCCGGGCACGCGCAGGGTCTCGGCGATGTCGCCCAGGGTGTCGCCCTCGCGGACCGTCCACCCGCCGTCGCCGGCCTCGGCGCCGGCGCCGTCAGCGGCGGGTGCGGGCGCGGGTGCGGGTGCGGGCGGCGGGGGAAGGGCGGCGCCGCGCTCGCGGTCGTGGCCGCGGGTGGCGCGGGCGCCGCAGGCGGGCCAGGGGGAGAGGCCGCGCCGCCCGGCGAGGTGCTGGGCCACCGCGATCTGCTCCTCGCGGCTGGCGAGGTCGGCGCGCGGGGCGTAGGCGAGGCCGCCGTTGTCGCGCCAGGTGGGGGTGTCGAACTGGAGGCCGCCGAAGTAGCCGTTGCCGCTGTTGACGTGCCAGTTGCCGCTGCTCTCGCAGGCCGCCACGCTCTCCCAGTCGTACCTCCCTCCGTCGTACCCCCGGCCGGGGTCGGTGCCCGGGCCGCGGCCCGGGGGAGCGGCCTGGGCCGCGGGAGCGGTGAGGGCCACGGCGAGCACGCACAGGGCGGCGGGGACGAGGCGGCGAAGACGAACGGTGGGAGGCATCGGCGGCTCTCAGCTTCGGGAACAGGGCGCGCACCGCCCGGAGGCGGCGCACACCCACCGACGCACGCCGGGTGGGGCGCGTCGCCGCCGACACGTCCGGCAGGTCACCCGCTCGGCCGCCCCGGACCACCCCGTCGGCCCGCGGCCATCCGGCCCCGCCCGCCGTCCCGGAACCGTAAGGACCCGTGCCGCCGCGTGGACCCTAGAGTGGCCGGGACGCCTCCCCGAGGAAGGGTACGAACGATGACGATCGATCAGGGAACCGGTGCTCCGCGCGCCGAACTGGGCGTGATCGGCGGCTCAGGGCTCTACGCGCTGCTCGACGACGTGACCGAACTGCGCGTCGACACGCCGTACGGGCCGCCCAGCGACGCGCTGTTCCTGGGCGAGGTGGCCGGCCGCCGGGTCGCCTTCCTCCCCCGGCACGGGCGCGGCCACGGCCTGCCGCCGCACCGGATCGACTACCGGGCCAACCTGTGGGCGCTGCACTCCCTGGGCGTGCGCCAGGTGCTCGCACCGTGCGCCGTCGGCGGGCTGCGCCCGGAGTACGGGCCAGGCACGCTGCTGGTGCCCGACCAGTTCGTCGACCGCACCTCCGGCCGGGTGCAGACCTACTACGACGGCCTGCCGCTGCCCGGCGGGGCGGTGCCCGAGGTGGTGCACGTCTCGATGGCCGACCCGTACTGCCCGGACGGGCGGCGCGCCGCCCTGGACGCCGCCCGGGACGCGGCCTGGGAGCCGGTGGACGGCGGCACCCTGGTGGTGATCGAGGGCCCGCGCTTCTCCACCCGCGCCGAGTCCCGCTGGTTCACCGCGAACGGCTGGTCGGTGGTCGGCATGACCGGCCACCCGGAGGCCGTCCTCGCCCGCGAACTCGGCCTCTGCTACACCTCGTTGGCGCTGGTCACCGACCTCGACGCGGGCGTGGAGAGCGGCGAGGGCGTCACCCATGCCGAGGTGCTGGAGGTCTTCGCCGGAAACGTCGACCGGCTGCGCACGGTGCTGTTCAAGGCGCTGGAGAGCCTGCCCGTCGCCCGGGACTGCGTCTGCTCGCACGCCCTGGACGGGCTCACGACGGGTCTGCCGGGCGTCTGACCCGCGGGCGCCGCCGCCACCACCGGACGAGTGCGAACAGCAGCACCGGCCCGGCGGTGGCGGCCAGCACCAGCAGCCAGTTGCGCAGGTACGGCAGCGGCAGGAGGGAGGAGTTGCCGTGGTTCTCGCCGTCCCGCAGCACCGCCGGCAGCCCGATCGCGCTCACCGCCGCCGCGACGACCAGCCAGCCGCGCAACGCCCAGTCGCGCGCCAGTCGCGCGCCGACCAGGCAGAGCAGCGGCACCCACAGCCCGTCGTGCAGCAGCACCCCGCCCACCGCCCAGACCAGCACGTCGAGCGGGGCGGTGATGTAGGAGTCGGTGAGCAGGCCCGACAGGCCGAAGCCGATCAGGGCGAGGCCGCCGAGCAGCAGTACCGAGCGCAGCCACCGGGGCATCAGATCACCTCCAGGCGCGCGACCCACTTGGTCTGCAGCACCCCCGGCCGGTTGGGCGCGATGATCCGCGCCGGGAAGCCGTGGTCCGCCGTCAGCACCTCGCCGTTGATCCGCAGGGCGAGCAGGGTGAGCGGGTCGACGGCGTACTCGGCGGGCATCCGCATCTCGCGGTACGGGCCGTCCGCCTCCAGCGAGGTGATCAGCAGACCCGAGCCGGCCGGGGCCCCCGCCCGGACCAGCAGATCGGCCACCCGCACCCCGGTCCAGCGCGCCGAGAAGCTCCACCCCTCCACGCAGGAGATCGGCAAGTGCACGTCGTACTGGGGGAGTTGGTTCAGCTCGGCGAGGGAGAGCCGGTACGGCTGCGGGCCGTCCACCCGGAGCCGCCAGTCGGCCGGCACGGTGACCGTCCCGGCCTGCGCGGCGGTCCGGTTGACCGGCAGCTCCTGCGGGCCCAGGTCGGGGCGGCGCGGGGCCAGCAGGACCAGCCGGCGCAGGAAGGGGACGGTCTGCCCGGCCGTGGTGAGCGTGACCACACCGGCCGCGGCCGTCACGGCGGCGAGGAACGCCCGCCGCTGCGGCAGCCCGGCCGCCGGGCGGCGCCAGTGCCGTCCGATCACCGGGCCCTTGGCCGCGAGGTGGACGAACAGGCCGCCGGTGGCCAGCCAGGCCAGCCAGAAGTGCGTCTGGCGGAACGGGAACGGCCACGGATACCACTGCAGGGTGTCGAACAGCCCGGTGAACAGCTCCAGCAGCATCGCCGCGACCAGCACGAAGATCCCCAGCCGTTCCAGCGCGTGCGCCGCGCCGCGCACCGGCGGCCATGCGAACAGCTGAGGGTAGACCGTCCACAGCTTCGCCCCCAGCAACGGGACGGCCGCCAGGCCGCTGATCACGTGCAGCCCCTGGGTCACCCGGTAGCCGTTCACCGGGCGGCTCAACAGATACGGCGTCAGCCAGCCGGGCGGGTCCTGGAGGGCGTGGCTGACCAGCCCGGTCAGGAAGCACACCAGCAGCGCGGAGCCCAGCCAGCGGCCGAGCACCACGGCGGTGCGCGGCTCGTGCAGCGCCGAGCGGAATCGCGGAAGGAGGTTCGGAGTCACCCGTCCATGGAACCGCCGGGCCCCGGTTTCGCGGCGGTACGACGTGCTTACGGAATCCGAACGGCGCCACGCCGCTGCGGTCGCGCGCCGCCGCCCGGTGGCAGGGTGGGCGGGTGCCCACCCGCCTCCCGCCCACCCGCCTCCCGCTCACCCGCCTCCGGCCCGCCCGCGCACTGCCCTGCCTGCTCGCGCTGGCCGCCCTGACCGCCGCGCTCGCCCTCACCGTCACCGGCGGCGGCACGCTCGGCCACCGCGCACCGCTGTACGCCTGGTACGCCGTCGACGCCGCCCTGTACGCGCTCGCCCTGCTGGCGCTGCGCCGGGTGGGCGGCCGTCAGATCGTGCCCCTGGTCCTGGCCGGGAGCGTCGCCGTCGCCGCCGTCGGCCTGCTCGCCCCGCCGCGCACCAGCGACGACGCCTACCGCTACGTCTGGGACGGCCGCGTCCAGGCCGCCGGCACCTCCCCGTACGCGCACACCCCGGACGACCCGGCGCTGGCCCGGCTGCGCACCCCCGACCTGTGGCCGGCCGGCGGCGCCTGCGACGGCTGGGACGAGCGGCGCACCGCCGCCGGTGACTGCACCCGCATCAACCGGCCCGCCGTGCACACCATCTACCCGCCGGTCGCGGAGGCCTGGTTCCTCGCCCTGCACCCCTTCGGGGGAGGGGTGCGCGGGATGCAGGCCGCCGGCGCCCTGCTCGCGGTGGCGACCACGGGGGCGCTGCTCGTGATCGGACGGGGCAGCCGGCGGGCCGCGCTGTGGGGGTGGTGCCCCGGCGTGGCCGTGTGGTCGGTCAACGACGCGCACGTGGACACCCTCGGGGCGCTGCTGCTGGTCGTGGGCCTCGGGTACGCGGCCCGGCGGAAGGCGACGCGGGCCGGCGCGCTGCTCGGCGCGGCCGTGGCGGTCAAGCTGATCCCCGCACTGGCCCTGCCGGGCGCACTGGCCCGCCGACGCCCGCGCGAGAGCGCCCTGCTCCTGGGCGCCTCGCTCGGCGCGTTCGCCCTGGCCTACCTGCCCTACCTCGCCGCCTCCGGCACCGGCGTGCTCGGCTACCTGCCCGGCTACCTGAAGGAGGAGGGGTACGAGCAGGGGCACCTCGACCGCTTCGGCCTGCTCGCCCTCCTCCTGCCGGACACCCTGCTGCCGTGGGCCGCCGGGGCGGTCCTGGCCGCCATCGCCCTGTGGGTGCTCCGGCACGGCGACCCCGCCCGCCCCTGGGACGGCGCCCTGTTCGTCACCGGCACGGCCCTGCTCCTCGCCGCGCCCGCCTACCCCTGGTACGGCCTGCTGGTGGTGGCCCTGGTCGGCCTCACCGGCCGCTGGGAGTGGCTCGCCGTCCCCGCCGCCGGGCAGTACCTCTATCTGACGGGCGGGGTCGAGGCCCAACAGGCCGCCTACGGCGCCGCGTTGGTGTGCGTCGCGGTCGGCGCCCGGCGGCGCGGGAGAACGGCCGCCGTCCTCAGCGGGGCTCCAGGCCCTGGAGCATCTCCGGCAGGTCCCGGCTGTGCAGCACCCCGAGGGACTTCGTCGCCCGGGTGAGGGCGACGTAGAGGTCGTTCACGCCGTGGACGTGCGCCGCGAGGATCTCTGCGGGCTCCACGACCAGGACGGCGTCGAACTCAAGACCCTTGGACTGGGCGGCCGTCAGCAGGACGGCCGGCGAATCCAGCGACGCCGGACCGTCGTTGACGCAGATTCCCGCCAACCCGGCGATCCCGCCGAGCAGTTCGGCCGGGGCGTCCGGGGCGTGGATGACCGCCAGCCGGCCGCCGTCCAGCGCCGCGAGCTCCCGCTCGACGGCGCCGCGCAGCGCCGCCGCCCGGTCGTCCGCGGGGATCCGCAGGCTCCACGGGCGGGTTCCGCCGCTGCGCACCGCGGTGGGGGCGGCGAGCGAGGGGTCGAGCGCCCGCAGGACGCCCTCGGTGACCTGCATGATCTCGGCCGGGGTGCGGTAGTTGATGGTGAGTTCCACCGTGCGCCAGCGCCCTGCCGTGTACGTGTCGAGGGCCTGGCCCCAGGAGCTCAGCCCGGCCGGCGCGCCGGTCTGCGCCAGGTCGCCGACGATCGTCATGGAACGGCCGGGGCAGCGGCGGGCCAGCATCCGCCAGGCCATCGGGGACAGCTCCTGGGCCTCGTCCACGATCACGTGCCCGTAGCCCCAGGTCCGGTCCTCGGCCGCGCGCTCGGCCAGCGGCCGGAGCGACTCCTCACCGCGGTACTGGCGGGCCAGCATCTTCGCGTCCATCTCGACCAGCCCCACGCCGAAGTCGTCGAGGACGATCTTGGCGAACTCCAGCTCCGCCGCCTCGGCGGCGGCCTCGGCCCGGCGGGCGACGGCGGCGCCCGGAAGCGGGCCGAGCAGTTCGGCGGCCTCGTCGAGCAGCGGTACGTCGTCGGTGGTCCAGGTGGTCCAGGTGGTCCGGGCGGTCGCAGCGGTCGAGGCGGCCTCGGCGGCGGACTCCCGTTCCGGGCCGGGCAGTTCGCGCAGCAGCGCGGCGCGTTCGGCCTCGGTGAAGTCCGGCATCGCGCTCGCCAGCAGCTCCGGGGAGCCGAACAGGCTCGTGAGCACCTGCTCCGGGTTCAGCAGCGGCCACAGCTTCTGGGCCACGGCCTGGAACTCGGGCTCGTCGACGAGCGCGTCGGCGAGGTCCGCCACGGCGTCCAGGTCCATCTCCCCGCCCTGGTCCCGGGCGATCCGCAGGGCCAGCTCCGAGGAGAGCCGCTCCACCAGGTCGGCCCGGGCCGCGTTGTGCGGCCTGCCGCTCCGGTGCGCGGCGGCGTGGGCCCGCTCGCAGAGCGCCCGGCCGATCCGGAGCTGGAGGTTGTAGGGCGAGGTCCGGCCCACGGTGATGGTCCACGACTCCTCGGGCAACTGCCGCAGGCCCTCCAGCGCGGCGGCGAGGACCTGCGCCATCCGGGCGTCGCCCTTGACGGCGGCCGCCTCGGGCGTCTCGGTGCCGGTCCCCGTCACCCCCGGGTAGAGCGTGCCGATGCTGCTCAGCACGACCTCGCTCTCGCCGAGCGCGGGAAGCACCTCGTCGATGTAGCGCAGGAACGTCGTGTTCGGCCCGATGACCAGCACGCCGTGCTTGGCCAGCCGGTCGCGGTGGGTGTAGAGCAGGTACGCGGCGCGGTGCAGGGCGACGACGGTCTTGCCGGTGCCCGGGCCGCCCTGCACGACCAGGACGCCGCCGAGCGCGTCGCGGATGACGCGGTCCTGCTCGGCCTGGATGGTGGAGACGATGTCGCCCATCCGCCCCGTCCGGGCCGCCGTCAGCGAGGCGAGCAGGGCGCCCTCCCCGCTGAGCTCGGCGTTGCCGCGGCCCGCGTGGGCGCCCACGCCGAAGGCGTCGTCGTCGAAGTCGACGACGGTCCGGCCCTTGGTCCGCAGGTGCCGTCGCGCCACCACACCGCCCGGTGCGGCGGGCGTCGCCCGGTAGAACGGCTCCGCGGCCGCCGCCCGCCAGTCGGTGAGCAGCGGCTCGTGGTCGTCGTCCGACAGGGCGATCCGGCCGATGTACTGCCGCTCGCCGTCGGCGTCGTCGATGCGGCCGAAGCACAGTCCGTACTCGGCGGCGTGCAGCGCCGCCAGCCGCCGGGTGTGGTGGATCTCCATGGTGTCGCGCTCCAGGAGGGCCTGGATCGTCCCGCCCTTGTCCTGGAGGTGGACCTCGCGCAGCCGGGCGGCCGCGAGCGCGCGCTGGGCTTCGAGGCGCTCGTACAGCCTGCCGACGTACGCGTTCTCCGCCCGCAGTTCGCCGGTCCGCCAGTCGTCGGCGGGTGAATTCGGTTCGGGTGAGGAGGATTCGGGCGAGAAGGATTCGGATGAGGAGGACGAGGAGGACGAGATGGGGGACAAACCTGGCTCCAGGTGTTCTGAGCTCTTCGATTCCTCGGGCGGTCGGCCGGGAAATCGGGGGTGGCGGCGGGGGGAATTATCCGGCACGCCTCAGCGGCCGGCCGCGTCGAGCAGCAGTTGTGCGGCCAGCGCCGCGCCGTCGGTGCGGATCATGGTGGCCACGGCGGTCGCCCACACCCGGGTCTCGGGGGCGAGGGCCGTCCTGAGCGCGGCCGACAGGGACTCGGTGGTCGGGGTCGGCCCGTCGAGTGCGACGCCGATGCCCAGCCGGGCCACCCGGCCGGCCCAGTACGGCTGGTCCGCGGTCTGCGGGACGACGACCTGGGGCGCGCCGGCCCGGGTGGCCGTCGTCGTGGTGCCCGCCCCGCCGTGGTGCACGACGGCGGCCACCCGGCCGAACAGCGCCTGCTGGTTGACCTCGCCGACGACGAAGCAGTCGTCCCGGTCGTCGATCGGGGCCAGGGCGTGTCCGGGGCCGGCCCAGCCGCGGGCCACGACCGCGCGGCGGCCCTGCGCGCGGACCGCCTCGACGGCCACCTGGGCGGCGTCCTGGGAGGCGAGCGTCGGCATGCTGCCGAAGCCCACGTACACCGGCGGTGCGCCGTCGGCCAGGAAGGCCTCCAACCCGGCCGGCAGCGGGCGCCGGTCCGGCAGGATCCACGCGCCGGTCTGCACGACGTCCAGGTCGGCGGGCTCCTGCCACGGGTCCAGGACCGGGTCGGTCGCCAGCCACGGCCGGTCGCCGATGACGTAGTCGCGGACGTCGTCCACCGGCGGCAGGCCGATCGACGCCCGGTTGGTGTTGAGCGCCGCGCCGAACAGCGCGTTGACGCTCTCGGCGTCCAGGCCCCACAGCACCCGGTTGTCGGTCACCTCCGGCGGGAACGGCCGGCCCGGGTACGCCAGCGGCGGGCGGCCCGGCGAGGGCAGGGTGAGCTGCTGGAAGGTCACCGACACGGAGCGGATGCCCAGCTTCTCGGCCACCGACAGCGCGCCCGCCGCAGCCGGCAGCATGCCGGTGGCCACCAGCACGTCGCAGCCCTCGGCCGCCGCCGTGACCGCCTCCAGCTGCCCGGCGATCACCGCGGCCGCGCGCTCCGGCAGGGACGACGGCGGCGGCGCCGCCACCGTCAGCGCCCGCGCCGACGGGCCGACCGGCACCAGCGGCACGTCGATGTGGGCCAACCGCTGCGCGAAGTCCTCGTCCGGCGGCGCACACACCCGCACCTGCGCGCCGGACTCCCGCAGCCGCGCCGCGAGCCCCACCAGCGGTTCGACATCCCCGCGGGACCCGTACGTCGACAACAGCACACGCATTTTCGCGACCCCAAATTTCCGCGGATTCCGGTTCAGGTCGACGATTGTGCGGCACGACCAGGGCCTTGCCGCAAGGCCCCCCGTACGCTATAATTTGGAAGTGGCCGGGAGTGGTTTTTCCTCCCGTGCCTTTTTTCTCGCCCGCTGCGGGCGGACTTCTTTTCTACTGGTGAGACGGTGTGTGCGGCACGTGCCGCATGTGCTGCGTGTGCGGAGTGTTCGGCGCGCGATGCGCTCTTCGCCCGGAATGACGACGCGACGACGCCGGCGGGGCCCGACCGGAGTTCCGGTCGGGCCCCGCCGGGTGTGGGTCAGGCCTTGATGGTGAGCCAGGCGCCGAGGCCGTTGCAGCCGCGGGCGTCGTAGCTGGTGCTGCGGTAGCCGGCCGGGATCGGCGAGTAGGGGCAGGTCCAGATGCCGTTGCGGACCAGTTCGTGGAACCAGGCGCCGACGCCGCTGCACCCCTGGGGGTTGTAGTTGGTCAGGACGTAGCCGGAGACGATCGGCGAGCCGGAGCAGGTCCACAGGCGGTTCTGGGCGGGTGCCTGGAACCAGGCGCCGTGGTTGTTGCAGCCGCTGGAGTTGAACATGGTGATGACGTAGCCGTCCGGGACGGGCGTTCCGGGGCAGGTCCAGCCGCCCACCGAGGCGGTTGCCGCGGGGGTGGCCGGGGCGGCGGCGGTGGCGGTTCCGGCCGCCGTGCCGGTGAGGGCGGCGGCGAGGAGGGCGACGACGGCCGCCGCTCTTCCCGCGTGGGTCCACAGTCGACGGAGGATTCTGGTCACGGCGCACCGGTCCGATCGGTAGCCCCGGTGGCCGCGGCCGGCCGGGGAGGGGGGAACAGCGGGGATGCGTGGCACCGTAGTGGCGTGGCCGGAGCCGGGGGAATACGGGGTTCGAAAGATCGTCGAACTTGACTGGAAAACGATCTCCCACCGCTCGGACACTCGACCGCTCGGCCGTGGAGCCTGCGGGCGGAGATGACGAAAGGCTGACGGACCGGTGCCGGGCCTCGCGCCGGCCGGCCTCGGGCTGGTGCAATCGGGGGCGTGGACAGAACAGGCGAAGAGGGCAGGGGCACCCCGGTGGGGCGGCGGGTGGTGCTCGGACTGCTCGGGCTCGGGGCCGTCGGGGTGGCGGCGGGGCCGTACCTGCAACGGGCCGAGTCGGGGTTGGCCGAGCGGGACCCGAGCGGGCTGAGCGGGCTGCTGCCGGGCAACAACGGATTCCGGTACTACTCGGTGGTGTCGTCCGTCCCGGAGCGGGGCGTGGCGGACTACACGCTCAGCGTCGACGGGATGGTCGAGCGGCCCGCGACGTTCCGCCTGCCGGACCTGCGGGCGATGCCGCAGCGGCGGCTCGTGCGGGACGTGCAGTGCGTGACCGGGTGGCGGGTGCCGGACACCCCGTTCGAGGGTGTGCCGCTCGCGCACCTGCTGGACGCCGCGGGCGTGCGGTCGGGGGCCGGGGCCGTCCGGTTCAGCTGCTTCGACGGCGCGTACACCGAGAGCCTGACGCTGGCGCAGGCCCGACGGGACGACGTACTGGTCGCGCTGCGGATGCAGGACGGCCCGATCTCCCACACCCACGGCGGCCCGGTGCGGTTGTACGTCGCGCCGATGTACTTCTACAAGTCCGCCAAGTGGCTCTCCGGGATCACCGTGACCGGCTCGGTGGAGCCGGGCTACTGGGAGCGCGACGGGTACGACGTCGACGCCTGGGTCGGCCGGTCGAACGGACGTGACGATGCGCCCACCGGCTGAACTCCTGCTGCGCTTCACCCGGGCCGAGCGCTGGGTGCACCGGACGACCGCCGCGCTGACCGGCGTCTGCCTGGCCACGGCGGCCTGCCTCTACTTCGCTCCGCTCGCCGAACTGGTCGGCAACCGGCGGCTGGTGGTGACGGTGCACGTGTGGTGCGGCCTCGCGCTGCCGGTGCCGCTGCTGCTCGGGCTCGCCTCGCGGGCGCTGCGCGCGGACGCCGCCCGGCTGAGCCGCTTCACCCCGGCGGACTGGGACTGGCTGCGCGCCGTCCGGCGCCGCGCCCCGCACCGGCCGGCGGGCAAGTTCAACGCCGGGCAGAAGCTCTACGCGCAGTGGACGCTCGGCTCGATGCTGGTGATCGTCGGCACCGGGCTGCTGATGTGGCTGCCCCGCCTCGCCCCGCCCTCCTGGCGGACCGGGGCGACCTTCGTCCACGACTGGCTGGCCGCCGCCATCGCCGTGGTGGTGGTCGGACACGTCCGGATGGCCTGGCGGGATCCGCAGGCGCGGCTCGGGATGCGGACCGGGCTGGTGGAGCGCCGGTGGGCCGAGCGCGAGCACCCGCAGTGGCGGCCGGTGGGCCGGGAGTAGGCGGCCGGTCGGACGTCTTGTCGTGGCCCGGGGCGTGTGGCAGGCTCGGCCGGGACGCCTCGAAGGGTGCCGCCGGGGCACCCCTGACCGTGGGGCCAAGAGGCGGTTGGGCGACAGCCGCACGCGTGGTGCACGACCGGCATCCTGCAAGGCTCCTTGGACCCCGGCGCCAATCTCCTCCTCGCCGCCCTGTCGATCGCGGGCGGCCCTCCGGCTCCGCGGGTAGCCGACGTCCAGGTTAGGCATGCCTTGCTTTAGCTCTGACCAGCACTCTAAGGTAACTCCTCAGAGGACCTGAGAGCCTGAGGACTTGGAAGTGACCGTGACAGAACTCCATGAACTGACCCTGGCCGGGGCCCGGCCGACCGCCGCCGAGGACACCTCGCAGCTGCCGCCGCTGCTCCGAGTGCCGATCGCGGTGAAGGGCACCTGGCCGGCGGCCGGACTCCCGTTCACCGGGGGATCGGCCGTCTTCGCCGACCGGATCGCACCCGCCGGCGCCGTCGTGGTCGGCGCCCAGCCGGAGCAGGCCCGGCCGTGGCTCCACCACACCCCGCAGCAGGTGCTCGACCGGGACGCCGCACACCGGGACGCCGCACACCGGGGCCTCGCGTTCCAGGGCCTCGCGTTCCGGGTCGAGGGAGGAACCACGTGAAGCGCGGCCAGCTGGCCTTCCTGACCGGCACCCACGTCGTCAACGACCTCTACCAGGGCGCCGTCCCGGCACTGCTGCCCTTCCTGATGTCCGAGCGGCACTACAGCTACACCGCCGTCTCGGGGATCGCGCTGGCCGCCACCGGCCTGTCCAGCGTGGTCCAGCCGCTCTTCGGCCTGCTCGTCGACCGCCGCCACCGCGGCTGGCTCGTCCCGGCCGGCTTCCTGACCGCCGCCGGGGGCCTCGGCTGCGCCGGACTCGCCGACAGCTACCTGCTCACCTGGCTCTGCGTGGCCCTCGCCGGGATCGGCGTCGCCGCCTACCACCCGCCCGCCACCAACCAGGCCAGAGCGGCGGGCGGCCAGTCCCAGCAGGCGATGAGCCTGTTCTCCGTCGGCGGCACACTCGGTGCCTCGCTGGCGCCGGCCCTGGTGACGCTCGTGGTCGGCTCGCTCGGCCTGGCCGGCAGCTGGCTGCTCGCCGTCCCCGCGGTGGTGATGGGCGCACTGTGGGCGGCCCAGGGCCCGTGGCTGCGCCGCCGGGGCCACACCCCCGCGCCGCCGCTGGTGACGGGCGGCGCGGCCGGGAGCGGACAGCGCGACGACTGGCGGGCCTTCGGCCGGCTGGTGGTCGCCACGGTCTGCTGGTCGGTGCCCTACGTCACGGTGACCTCGATGCTCGCCCTGCACCTCCAGCGCGACCTGAACACCTCGACGGGCGCGGGGGCGGTGGCCCTCACCTCCCTCACCCTGGCCGGTGCGGCGGGAACCCTGCTCGGCGGGCGGCTGGGCGACCGGTACGGGCGGCTCCTCCCGATCCGGCTGGGCTACCTGCTGGCCGCCCCCGCCCTGGCCGGCGTGGCCTTCGCCCCCACCTTCGCGGTGGCCGAACTCGCCACCGTCGCCTTCGGGTTGGCGATGTTCCTGCCGTTCGCCGCCCAGGTGACCCTGGCCCAGGACTACCTGCCCAACCGGCCCGGCACCGCCAGCGGACTGACCCTGGGCCTGGCGATGTCGGTGGGCGGGCTGGCCGCCCCGCTGCTCGGCCGGATCGCCGACGCGTACGGGCTGCGCACCGTACTGGGATCGGTGCTCGGGGTGCTGCTGGTCGCCCTGGCCTGCGGACTGCGGCTGCGTGACCGGGTGCTGCCGACGGACGAGTCCGCCCCGCCGCCGGGCCTGGAGTCGGCGTCGGCGTCGGAGCCGGCGTCGGTGGGCGCGGCGGCGGAACGGGCAGGTGGGCGGGCCCGCTGAGGGGCTGCGGGGCCCGTCCTGATGGCAGCCGGACCGGGTACCGTCGTTGCCGAGGATCCGCCGACACGTCAGGACGGTGGGGCCGCGTCCGTCAAGGGCAACGGCCTTGTGCGCCTCAGCGCTTGTGCAGGGCGAGGAAGCGGCGGCCGTGCGAGGTCCAGCGCTCCGCCTCGACCAGTCCGGCGGCGGCGTGGGCCCGCCGTAGGGCGGCGGCCGTGCCGAGCCGGGCCCAGGGGAAGGCCGGCCCGAGCCGGCCGTCCGGACCCTCGACCTGGACGGTGACCTGCTCGTCCAACTCCACGGGCTCCACCTCGACCAGCAGCAGACCGTCCGGCGCGATGAGTTCGGCGCCCCGGTGGAGCAGGGCGTCCGGGTCGCCGCCGATGCCGAGGTTGCCGTCGGCGAGGAGCGCGGCGCCCCAGCGGCCCTCGGCGGGAAGCCGGTCGAAGACCGAGCGGCAGAGCGCCGGGCCACCCAGTCCGACCGTGCGGGCGACGGCCGCCCTGGTCACGTCGACGCCGAGGGCCGGGACGCCGAGCGCGAGCAGCGCGGCGACCAGCCGCCCGGGCCCGCAGCCGAGGTCGAGGACGGGCGCGGCCCGGCGGGCGCAGCGCCGGAGCAGGCTGTGGTCGGCGCCGGCCGCCGGGGCGCACCAGCGTTCGATGTCCAGCCGGAGGCGGTGGCCGTCCTCCCGGCGCAGCCAGAGCGGGCCGCGCCCGGTGCGGACGGCTTCGGCGAACGGGTCGTCCACCCAGGCGGTGGCGGTCGTCAACTCGCCACCTCCGGCTTCAGGTCGACCGTTCCCAGCTGGGCGGCGAAACGGCTGTCCGGGGCCTCGGCGGCGACGCGGCGGGCGTCCTCGGCGGTGTCCACGTCGGTGAGCAGCGGAAGGTGACGAATCGTCAAGTCGGCTTCGGCGAGGCGTTCCAGGAGTGCCGCGCCGGTCCTCGGGGTGGACATCGGCACTCCGTGCAGCAGGCGCGCGGCCAGTTCGGCGGTCGGCCGGGCCAGGCCCAGCGCCCAGAAGCCGCCGTCGGCCGCCGGGCCGTACCAGGCGTCCGTGCCCGCCCGCCGTGCGGCCGACAGCGGCTCGGCCAGCGCGGCGGCGCTCAGCTGCGGGGTGTCCATCCCGACCAGCAGCGCCGGGGCGTGCGGGGCCACCCGGGCCGCGTGCGCGAAGGCGGCGGCCAGCCGTTCGTCCAGCCCGCCGCCGGTCTGCGCGACGACCTCCCAGTCGGGCGGCAGCCAGTCGCCCGGTTCGCCGTCCAGGACGAGCACGCGCCGCCCGGCCGGCATCGTGCCCAGGGTGTGCAGGGTGTCGGCGAGGGCGGCCGAGGCCAGGGCGGCGGCCTGTTCGGGGGTGTACGGCGGGGTGAGCCGGGTCTTCACCCGGCCGGGGGCGGGCGACTTGGCGATCACCAGCAGGGTCGGCGGGGGCGCGGCCAGCACGGCCCGCATGTCGCGGACGGCCTGGCGGGTGCCGCGCAGGGTGCCGGTGACCTTGGAGCGGCCCGCGCGCGGCAGGTAGTCGACGGGGGTCTCGGTGATCCGCAGCCCGGCGGCCGAGGCGGCGAGCACCATCTCCAGCGGGTAGCCGGACCGGCGGTCGCCGAGCCCCAGGGCCAGCAGCTGTTCCCGGCGGGCGGCCCGCATCGGGCCGAGGTCGTGCAGCGGCGCGCCGGTGCGGGCGCGCAGCCGTCGGGCCAGGACGGTGTTGGCCAGGCGGGCGTGCAGCGGCCACGCCCCGGCCGTGGCCGGGCGGCGGCGGCCCAGCACCAGGTCGGCGGAGCCGGCCAGCACCGGACCGGCGACCAGGGGGAGCTGGGCGGGATCGAGGGAGCCGTCGCAGTCCAGGAAGCAGACCAGGTCGGCGGTGGCGGCGCGCAGCCCGGCGTGGCAGGCGGCGCCGAACCCGCGCCGGGGCTCCTCGACCACCGTCGCGCCGAGCGAGCGGGCGAGGTCGGCGGAGCCGTCCCGGGAGCCGTTGTCGACGACGACGGCCCGCCAGCCGTCCGGGATCCGCCCCAGCACCCAGGGCAGCGCGGCGGCCTCGTCGAGGCAGGGCAGCACGACGTCGACGGGGGAGACGGGGGAGGTGGGTGAGGTCACCCGGCCACGCTAAGTGCGGGACGGCGCGGTGCGGCGGCGGCGCAGCCTTACGGAAGTCGGACGCCCCGGCGGCTGACCCGTCCGGCGGATCGGGCCGGGCCGCATCGGGCTGGTCCGGCTGGGCTGGGCTGGGCTCGGCTGGTCCGGGTCGGGCGAGGTGCGGGCGGCGGATCTTACGGAACGCGAACGCGGGCCCGCTTCCGCCCGCGCCCGCCGCCGAGGCCTCCTATCCTCGGCGAGGTGAACGACACCTCGCACATCCTGGTGATCGACGACGACCCGACCGTGGCCGAGGTCGTCGCCGGCTACCTCACCCGCGCCGGGCACCACGTGGACCGGGCCGCCGACGGTGCGCTGGGCCTGGACCTCGCCGAGCGCACCCGCCCCGACCTGCTGGTGCTGGACCTCATGCTGCCCGGCCTCGACGGGCTGGAGGTGCTGCGCCGGCTGCGGGCCTCCGCCGGGGGCGCCGCGCTGCCGGTGGTGCTGCTCACCGCCAAGGGCGACGAGGCGGACCGCATCCTCGGCCTGGAGCTGGGCGCGGACGACTACGTCACCAAGCCGTTCAGCCCGCGCGAACTGGTGCTGCGGGTGCAGTCGGTGCTGCGCCGCGCCCGGGCGGGGAGCGGGGCCGCCGAGGGGACGGGCGGCGGGCCGGCCGGCGGGCCGGGCGACGGGGTGCTGCGCTCGGGGGACGTCACGCTCGACCCGAAGGCCCGCCGTGCCCACCGGGGTGCGCGGGAACTCGCCCTCACCCTGCGGGAGTTCGACCTGCTGGCGTTCCTGCTCCGGCACCCCGGCACGGTGTTCTCCCGGCAGAGCCTGATGCGGCGGGTGTGGGGCTGGGACTTCGGCGACCTCTCCACCGTCACCGTCCACGTCCGGCGGCTGCGCGAGAAGATCGAGGACGACCCGGCCGCGCCCGCCCTGATCAGCACCGTCTGGGGCGTCGGCTACCGCTACGACCCGGCGTCCCACGGCCCGGCTCCCCACGGCCCGGCTCACGACATGCCGCACCACCCGCAGGGCGGTGCGGCGTGAAGGACCTGCTGCTGATCGCCCTGTTCGCCGCCCTCGGCGCGGGCGGGGCCGGCCTGCTCGGCTGGGCGGCGATCCGGCTGCTGCGCCGCCGCTCCGTCGCCCTGTCCCTGTTCTGCGTGGCGGTGGTGACCGTCCTCGCGGTGACCTCCGGGACGTTCGCGGTGGCGCAGGCGATGTTCCTGTCCACCCACGACCTCGGCGTGGTCATCACGGTGCTCGGCATGGCCGCCGTCGTCTCGCTGCTCACCGCCGCGCTGCTCGGCCGTCAGGTGGTGGCCGGCAGCCGGGCGCTGACCGAGGCCGTCCGGACGGTCGGCAGCGATGCCGGGTTCACCGCGCCCGCGCACCCGCTCGGCGCGGAACTCGCCGCGCTGAGCGAGGAGTTGGCCGCCACCAGTGCCCGGCTGGCGGAGTCCCGGGCGCGCGAGCAGGCCTTGGAGCACTCCCGCCGGGAGCTGGTCGCGTGGATCTCGCACGACCTGCGCACCCCGCTGGCCGGCCTGCGGGCGATGGCCGAGGCGCTGGAGGACGGCGTCGCCGAGGACCCCGACCGCTACCTGGTGCGGATCGGCACCGAGGTCGAACGGCTCACCGGCATGGTGGACGACCTGTTCGAGCTCTCCCGGATCCAGGCGGGCGCGCTCGCCCTCTCGCTCACCCGGGTCTCGGTGTACGACCTGGTGGACGACGCGCTCGCCGGGGCGTACCCGCTGGCCCGGCGGCGCGGCGTCCGGCTGGAGGGGCGGCAGGTGGCCGACGAGCCGGCGGCGGCCGAGCCGGTCGAGGTGGACAGCGGGGAGATCACCCGGGTGCTCGGAAACCTGCTGGTCAACGCGATCCGCTCGACCCCCGCGGACGGCGTGGTGGCCGTCGCCGCCCGGCGGGAGGCCGACGAGGTGGTGCTGTCGGTGACCGACGGCTGCGGCGGCATCCCGGAACAGGACCTGCCCCGGGTGTTCGAGACGGGCTGGCGCGGCGGCTCCGCCCGCACGCCCCGCCGCGACGACGGCCGGGCCGCCGGCGAGCCCGGCGAGAGCGGTGCCGGGCTCGGGCTCGCCATCGTGCGCGGCATCGTCGAGGCGCACGCCGGGCGCGCGGAGGTGCGCAACGTCGCCGGGGGCTGCTGCTTCGAGATCGCCCTGCCCGCGCCGCGCGCCCGGCGGGAATGACGAGGCAGGTCCCGGGGTCCGCCCTTCGGACGCGCGGCGCGCTCGGCCCGCTCGGCCTACTTGGCCCGCTCGGCCTACTTGGCCCGCTCGGCCACGGCCTCGCGCAGCCGCTTCTTGTCCGGCTTGCCGACCGACGTCAGCGGGATCTCGTCCACGAGGTGCAGGGCCTCCGGCGCGTAGATCCGCCCCTTGCGGGCCGTGACGAACGCCTGGACGTCCGCCAACTCGGGCTGCTGCCCCGGAGCGGGAACGACGGCGACGTGGACGTGCTCCGCCTCCTGCGCGTCGCGGACGCCGAAGACCGCGCAGCGGGCGATCGCCGGGTGGGTGAGCAGGAGGTCCTCCACCTCGGACGGGTAGACGTGCCCGCCGACCACGATGATCAGGTCCTTGACCCGGTCGGCCAGGTAGAGGTTGCCGTCCGCGTCGAAGTAGCCGACGTCGCCGGTGTTCAGCCAGCCGTCGCGCAGCACCTCGGCGGTCAGGTCGGGCCGCTTCCAGTACCCGGCCATGAGCCCGGCCGATCGGACGTGGACCTCGCCCTGCTCCCCCGTGGGCAGCTCGGTGCCGTCGGCGGACCGGATCACCACCTCGACGCCCGGGAGGGGGCGGCCGACCGAGACCTGGCCGCCCTGCGCGATCCGGTCGTGCCCCTCCGGGGTGAGGAAGGAGATCAGCTGCGCCTCGGACATCCCGTAGACGCCCACCAGGACCGGCCCGAACACCTTGAGCGCCTCGCGGATCCGGGTGGGCGAGGCGGCGCAGCCCCCGTACGTGATCTGCCGCAGGCTGGACAGGTCGGTGCGGCCGATCGTCGGGTGGTCGAGCAGCTGGTAGAGCAGCGGCGGCAGCACCCAGAGGCTGGTGATGCGTTCGCGCTCGACGGCGGCCAGTACCTCGCTGGGGTCGAAGGTGCGCTGGAGGACCACCGTGCCGCCGTGGTGGAGCGTCAGGTCGGAGAAGATCCCGGCGAGGTGGGCGAGCGAGGTGGCGGCGAGGAAGCGGGGCGCCTCGTCGGCCGTGCCGGCGGAGCCGAACGAGGTGTCGAAGACGCCGCGGTAGGGGCCGTGCAGGCTGAGGATGCCCTTCGGGACCCCGGTGGTGCCGCCGGTGTGGCGGATGCCGAGGTCGTCGTCCGGGCCGATCCGGACGGCGGGCGGCTCGGCGGGGCGGTGTGCGGAGGCGGCGATCACGTCCTCGCCGATCGCGTCCGGTCCGGGGCCGAGGCGGAGGACCGTCGGCACGTCGATCAGGGGCAGCAACTCGGCGGCCTCCGCGTACCGTTCGGCGTCCACGAGGAGGACGGCGGTGTCGACGCTCGCCGCGATCTCGGCCAGGACGGGGGTGCTCATGCCGTCGTACAGGGTGACCACCCGCGCACCTGCGAGGCCCGCGGCGTAGCGGGCGCCGAGCGCCTCGGCGGTGTTGCCGGTGAGCAGGGTGACGGTGTCCCCGCGGGTGACGCCCCGGGCGATGAGCTCGTGGGCGAGGCGGTAGGTGGCGGTGGCGAAGTCGCCGGCGGTGATCTCGACGCCGTCGGCGGTGACGATGGCCCGCCGCTCCGGATCGGCGGAGAGGGACCGGAGGATCAGGGCGGGTGCGCTGACGAATTCCTGGTCGTTCATGGCCACTTCTTCCTTGTAGTTTGCAACCATGTTGCAAGGCTAGCCCCATCCTCCGCTCTTCACCGGTGAGTTCCGGCCGATATCGGACGGGCCGTCAGGTGTGGCGCCGGGCCGCGGTGCCGCCGCGAACTCGGCCATCCCGGCGGGGAACGGCACCTGCGGGCGCCAGCCGAGTTCGGCGCGCAGCCGGGAGGAGTCGGCGGTGATGTGCCGGACGTCGCCCAGGCGGTACTCGCCGGTCACCAGCGGTGCCGGGCCGCCGTACGCCGCCGCCAGCGCCCCGGCCATCTCGCCGATCGTGCGGACCTCGCCGCTGCCCACGTTGTAGGCGCGGGAGCTGCCCGGCGCGCGGGCGGCAAGGGCCTCCAGCGCGGTGAGGTTGGCCGCGGCGACGTCCTCGACGTGGACGAAGTCCCGGCGCTGGCCGCCGTCCTCGAACACCCGGGGGGCCTCGCCCCGGGCCAGCGCCGAGCGGAACAGCGAGGCGACCCCCGCGTACGGGGTGTCGCGCGGCATGCCCGGGCCGTACACGTTGTGGTACCGGAGCGTCAGGACGGCGCCCTGGCAGGCCCGGGCCCAGACGGAGGCCAGGTGCTCCTGGGCGAGCTTGGTGGCCGCGTACACGCTGCGCGGGTCGGCCGGGGCGTCCTCGGCGACCAGGCCGGGGCTCAGGGCGCGGCCGCAGGCCGGGCAGGGCGGCTCGAAGCGCCCGGCCTCCAGGTCGGCCGGGCGGCGCGGGCCCGGGGCGACGTCGCCGTGCGCGGGGCAGCGGTAGCGGCCCTCCCCGTACACCACCATCGAGCCGGCCAGGACGAGCCGGCGGACACCGGCGCGGGCCATCGCGGCGAGCAGGACGGCCGTGCCGAGGTCGTTGCAGCCCGCGTAGGCGGGGGCGTCGTCGAGGTCCAGCCCGAGGCCGACCATCGCCGCCTGGTGGCAGACCGCGTCCACCCCGGCCAGCGCCCGCTGCACGGCGGCGGCGTCCCGGACGTCCCCCTGCTCGAAGGCCACGCCCCCGGGCAGTTCGGGGGCCCGCCCCGAGCGGTGGACGGCGGGCAGCAGCGCGTCCAGCACCCGCACCCCGTGCCCGGCCGCGACCAGCGCGCGGACCACCGCCGACCCGATGAACCCGGCTCCGCCGGTGACCAGAATCTCCATGCCGCCGACGCTAGCCGCGCGGTGCGGCGGATCGGGCGTGGACGGACCGGCCGTCAGGGATCGGTAATCCTCCCGGCGTAACCGGCGTAACCGGCGTAACCGGCGTAATCGGCGTGACCGGTGTGACCGGCCTGACCGGTGTGACGGGCCTGGCCGGTGTCACGGTCGATCGCCGCCCGATCCGATCCGGCGTTCAACTGGCGTTCGCCGGAAGAACCTTCCCCGGTGGCCCGGGCGCCCGGTTCGGCTGGGACTCTCCAGGGCGTTTCCCGGAGCCTTGGAGGCGGCAGTGTCACATCCCTCGCGCAGAACGGTCCTTCGGACGGGTACCGCGGCCGGTGCGCTGGCCGCGCTGCCCGCGTCCGCCCTCCTCTGGACGCAGCCGGCCCTGGCGG
Organism: Kitasatospora sp. NPDC091276; assembly: GCF_040684355.1. NCBI lineage: Bacteria > Bacillati > Actinomycetota > Actinomycetes > Kitasatosporales > Streptomycetaceae > Kitasatospora > Kitasatospora sp. NPDC091276. The sequence goes on from NZ_JBFBFU010000004.1 coordinate 352,155, forward strand.
GCACCCCCGGACCGGAGCAGATCCACCTCCAGTGGGGCAACGAGCCCTCCCGCGAGATGACCGTCTCCTGGGCGACGGCCGCCAGCGTGCGCCGCCCCCGGGTGCGGATCGGCACCCCCCGCGGCGGCGCCGGCCACACCGTGGACGCCGAGACCCGCACCTACGTCGACGGGCTCAACAAGGTCGAGACGTACACCCACCACGTCCGCCTGGACGGCCTGCGGCCCGACACCACGTACGTCTACGAGGTGCTGCACGACGGCTCCGGCCCGGTGCGCGGCACCTTCCGCACGGCGCCCGCGCGTGGCCGGGCCGCGTTCCGCTTCACCAGCTTCGGCGATCTCGGCACCGGCGACAACGTGTTCAGCAAGTCCTCGATCCACGGCGCCGCCGCCGTCCGCCAGGTCGAGCAGTTCGCGCCGCTGTTCCACCTGCTCAACGGCGACCTCGCGTACGCCAACAACAACCCGCAGCGCCAGCCGCAGTGCTGGAACGCGTTCATGAACAACCTCGCCAAGTCGGCCGCCAGCCGGCCCTGGATGCCCGCGCCCGGCAACCACGAGGTCGAGGCCGGCGGCGGGGACCTCGGCTACGCCTCCTACCTGACGCGCTTCGAACTGCCCGACAACGGCACCCGCGACTACTGCGGCAACTGGTACAGCTTCCAGGTCGGTTCGGTGCTGTTCGTCAGCCTCGACGGCAACGAGATCGCCGTCGAGGACGACGCCAGCCTCGACCCGGCCACCGGCCTGTCCATCTACATCAGCGACTACAGCGAGGGCGCCCAACTCCGCTGGCTGGAACGCACCCTGGCGCGCGCCCGGCGCGGCCGCGCGGTGGACTGGGTCGTCGTCAACCTGCACCAGTTCGCGATGTCCTCCTCGGCCGCCAGCCACGGTGGTGACATGGGCATCCGCGAGAAGCTGCTGCCGCTGCTCGACCGCTACGGCGTCGACCTCGTCCTGGCCGGGCACGACCACGACTACGAGCGCACCCACCCCGTCCGCGGCACCGAGCCGGGCGGCCTGCTCACCCCGGCCGTCGCCGACGACGATGTGCGCCGGATCGACACCTCGCAGGGCACCGTCCACCTGATCCTCGGCGGCGGCGGCACCGCCGGCCACGACGACGTCTACCTGCCCGCCGACGCGGACGGCGTCCGCCAGGCCTCCGTGCGCACCCAGCGGCTTACCTTCAAGGCCGACCCGGACGCCGAGGAGAAGGCCCACTGGTCCGCGGTCACCGACCCGGACACCGCCTTCCCCTACGGCGTCGCGGTCTTCGACGTCGACCCCGGGCCGCTGCCGGGCGGCCGCACCACCATCACCGTCAGCTACTACCACTCCCCGTCCGCCACCGCGGCCAACCCGTTCCCGACGCCGGTGCTCTTCGACCGCTTCACCCTGTACCGCGACCGCAGCGACGGCTGGGGCGACCGGGACCGGAGCGACGACCGGAACGACGAGCAGGGCGAGGACGAGAACACCGGCTCCGAGGTCGCCGCCGGGCGCCGGTAACGCCTCGCGTCCCTGAGGGCCCGTCGCGCGTACCGCGCGGCGGGCCCTTCGTCCGTTCAGGCGGCTCCGGGGAGGGCGGCCGAGGGGACGCCGGTCCATGCGGGGCGGGTGGTGACGGAGGGTCGTCGCGGCGGTCCGGCCCGGTGGTGACGGTCGGTCGGCAGCGGGTTGGGCCGTTGGTGACGGCGGGTCGCCGCCGTGGCTGGGCTGTCCGTGCGACGGGTGCCCGCCTCGGCGCGCGGGCCACTGGCGGGGCGGTTAGCGTCGGCCGCAACACGGTTTCAGTTATGGGAGGTTGGCAGTGCAGCGGTGGATCATTGTGACGGCCCTCACCACGGCCCTCGGCGGGCTCACGGTACCCGCCCTGGCCGCCGACCCGGCGCCGGCCGCGGCTTCGGTGGCCGCCCCGGCCCGGGTGCGGGACGGGGACGCGGCCCCCACGGGCGTCACTCTCGGTGAGGCCCGGATCGACCCGAAGGTGCCCGGCCGGGTCCGGGTCGACGTCGAGTACGTCTGCGGGGTCGCGGAGGAGGCCCGGTCGCTCACCGTCTCGGTCGAGCAGCGGGACCCGGAGGACACCTCCTCGATGGCCTTCGGCTCCAGCCGGACGGCCGAGGCGGACGTGATCTGCGACGGCACGGCGCGGCAGCGGCAGCTCGTCGTCCAGTCCAAGACGGTCAACTGGATCCCGGGCGCGGACGCCGTCCTGATCGCCACGGTCTCCGACCTCGGCGCCACCCCGCCCGCGTCCTCCGACGCCCGGCGGGTCCCGCTCTTCGGCTCCTGATGCGTCCGCGGGCCCGGGCCGTGGCCGCCGTGCTCCTCGGCGCCGCCCTCGCCGCCTGCTCCGTCCGCGTGGGCGGGCCGGACTCAGGCCCGGACTCAGGCGTGACCTCGGGAGCGACCTCGGGCGTGACCTCGGGCCCGGGGCCGACCGGGTCCGTTTCGGCGACCCCGGCCGCCTCGCCGTCCTCGGCCACCGCTCCCGCCCCGGGGGCGGTGGCCATCAGGGACTTCGCGTTCGAGCCGGCCGACTTCACCGTCCGCCCGGGCGCCGTCGTCACGGTCCGCAACGCCGACACCGTCGACCACACCCTCACCGCCCAGGACCGCAGTTTCGACACCGGCACCATCGCCCCGGGCGCGTCCGCGACCTTCACCGCGCCGGCCCGGCCGGGCGCCTCCTCGTACCTGTGCACCCTGCACCACTTCATGCGGGGGATCCTGACGGCGTCCTGAGCCGACCGGTCCGTCGGCCGCGCGGGTGCCGGCCGCTCCTGAATCGCAAGCCCACAGGTGAACGGGGCTGCTGCTATCCGCCGCCATGTTCTACAGTTCTGTAGAACTAGGAGAACAGCGAACGGGGGCACGGCATGGACAGGCCGCTTCGACTGCCGCAGCAGGATCGGGCCGACTTCGAGACGGAACTGGGGAGGGCGCTGGCCGGGTCGCAGGTGCGGGCGGCCCTGCGGGCGGTGGGGGACGAGGGGCCGGGGGTGGAGCGGTTGCGGCGGAGCGCCCGGGAGAACGCGGAGTTCGTGCTGGCGGCGGCGGCGCCCGAGTACGAGCGGTACGCGGCGCTGCGGGCGGACCAGGACGCGGTGGCGCGGCTGCCGGTGGACGAGCCGGGGCGGCAGCGGGTGTCCGGGTGGTGGGGGGTGCTGGGGGTGATCGTGCCGATCGTCGCCGGGGTGGCCGCCGCGATCTTCCTACTGCTCGGGTACGCGCTGGGGCTGGCGGACGACGCCGAGGTGCTGGGGCACGCGCTGGTCGGCGCCGGGTGGGTGGCGGCCGGGGTGGCCGCGCTGAGCCTGCTGGTGGGCGGACTGGGACTGCTGGGCGCGGCCTCGCGGTCGAGGTCGGCGGAGTCCGGCGGGGAGACCGGCGTGCTGGGGGAGCTGGGGTTGGCGCGGGACGCCTGGCGGTCGGCGCTGGCGGAGCGCGGCCTGGTGCCGTTCCTGCTGGCGCAGGCGGGCGCGGGGGCGCCCGGCCGGCGCCGCTGACGCCGCCGGCTCAGTCGTGGCGGGTGCGGGCGGCGTCGACGAGGAGGTGGGCGGCGTCGAGCGGGATGCCGAGTCGGCGGGCGATCCACGGGGCCGGGCGGCCGGCCCGGGCGAGCATCCAGGCGGAGTACAACTGGCCCAGCTGCGGGGCCTGGTGGGCGAGGAGGAGCGGGCGCACGGCGTCCATCGGGAAGTCTTCGAGGGCACGGGCGCTGTACTCGCGGCCGTTGGGGCCGGGCGGGGGTAACGGGAGTGGGCGGCGGGTGTCGAGCCAGCGTCCGAGCAGCACCGCGCCGACCGCCAGGAGGCCGGAGCCGGAGGCGCCGATCAGGACGGCGTTGATGACCGGGCGGTCCTCCTCCTCGGCCAGGCCGAGGGCGAGTTCCTCGGCGACGAGCAGGGCGAGGACGGTGAGCAGCACCGCGGCTTCGGCGGGGCGCGGGTAGGGCCGGGACGTCGTCATGGGATACCTCTCCTCGGCGGGGGAGACCGGGGCGGGCGAAGGGGCCGCGGACGGCGGTGGCGGCAGGGCCGACGTGTGGGACGTGGCGCCAAGAAGACTTGACGTTGCGTCAGGAAGTCCGTGCGACGGGCGTGTTCACCGTCTCGACCGTGCTCACCGTCTGCCGGAGGCGGACCGGGGCATGCGGGGGTGGGGGTGGGTGGTGCGGCCCGCACTGCTGCTGTCCATGCGTCTCGCCTCCTTCCGGTCGGGCGCGCCATGCTGGTGCGTTCGTCGACGGGGCAAGGGGGGGTCATCCTCGGACTTCGGGACAGCATAGCCCGGCCCTCACGCCAACTTCGACACCCTTGTCGAAGTTGGCGCCGGTGGGAGAGCCCGCCGTTGGACGATCGACCAGGTGGGGCCGGGTGCGGCTGGTGTGCGGGCCCACCCGTGCCCGGCCGGTCGCCGCCGCTTCAATCGCCGTACCGAAGGAACGGGACCGGCCGGGGGCGATGGAGCGACGTGGATCTGAACGCGGTGGCCGACCGGCGGGAGTGACGTTCGGTCCTGCCCTGGTTACCCTGGGTCGCGCCGTCGGACGTGCCCAAGGAGGCCGGATGGGACTCACCAGTCACAAGCTGCTGGCGCTGGCGGCGCTGTTCGCGGTGTGCACGGTGCTCGGCACGCTCTGGGTCTGGCCCCGGCTGGCCGTCCGCAGCTGGCCCGCGGTGTTCCTGCGGCTCGGGACGATCGCCGTCACCCAGTTCGCGCTGCTGGCCACCCTCGGGCTCGCCGTCAACGACGACTTCGTGTTCTACAGCAGCTGGTCCGACCTGTTCGGGCGCGACCGCGGGACGGGCGTCATCCAGGCGGGCGGCCCGTCCGCCAGCCCGACCGTCGTTCCGTCCGGAGGGCCTGGCGGCACCCCCGGCGGCACCCCGGCCGAGGTGCCCGCCGGGGTACAGGTGCTCGGCACCGCCGAGATCACCGGCGCGGACGGGGCCGACCGCGGCCCGGCCACCATCGGGCGGCTCGACCGGGTACGGCTGCCCGGCGGCACCACCGGGCTCAGCACCGACGGGTACGTCTACCTGCCGCCGCAGTACTTCCGGCCCGGCGCCGAGACCCGGCACTTCCCGGCCGCGCTGGTGATGACCGGCTTCCCGGGGGACGCCGCCAACCTGGTCACCAAGCTGCGCTACCCGGCGTACGAACTCGACCTGCTGCGCCGGGGGGTGATGAAGCCGACCGTCCTGGTGCTGGTGCGCCCCTCGCCGTCGATGCCGCGCGACAGCGAGTGCGAGGACGTCCCGAACGGCCCGCAGGCCCAGCGCTACTTCACCACCGACGTGCCGGCCGACCTGCGGGCCTCCTACCGGGTGCTCGACGGCACCGGCAGCCTCGGCGTGATCGGCGACTCCACCGGGGGCTACTGCGCCGTCAAGCTCGGCATGGTCCACCCGGAGACCTTCCCGGTGGCGGTCTCGCTGTCCGGCTACTTCAAGGCCGCCGAGGACGTGACCACCGGCGACCTCTTCGGCGGCAGCCGGCAGCGGCGCGACGAGGCCGACCTGAACTGGCGCCTCGCCCACCTGCCGATGCCCGCCCTGGCCGTGCTCCTCGCCGACAGCAAGGAGGACGGCCACGGCTACGCCGACTCCGTGGCCTTCGCCGCGGCCGCCCGCCCGCCGCTGGTGGTCGCCCAGGCCACCGTGGAGACCGGCGGGCACAACTTCACCACCTGGACCAGGTTGCTCCCGCCGTCGCTGACCTGGTTGAGCGACCACCTGCACGACCCGCAGTGACACCGGCCGCGCGCCGGCCGCGCGCCGGGCTCGTTCCGGTGCCGGCGGCCGGACGGCGGCCGAGAACGTCGGCGGGGTGGTCACTCCTGAGCCATTGTGTGGCAGGAGGGTTGCCGGGGGGCTCAACTTCAGGATAGGCAAACCTAAGTGCTTTCGGTTCGGGGGTGAGGACGCGCGGAATGACTGTGACCGAGAACCCGACCGCCCGGGTCGACCGGCTCGCCATCGCCCTCGCGGACGGCACCCCGCTGCTCGCCCCGGTCAGCCTCGACCTGCGCCCCGGACGCGTGCACGCCGTCACCGGCCCCCCGGGCGCGGGCAAGACCACCCTGCTGCACGTCCTCGCCGGAGCCCTGCCCCCGGGCGCCCGGGCCACCGGGCTGGTCACCGTCCTCGGCCAGGACGTCCTCTCCCTCGCTCCCGAAGCGCTGCGCCGGTTGCGCCGTCACCGGCTCGCCTTCCTCGGCCAGGACCAGGGTTCGGGCCCCAACCCCCGGACGTGGGTCGCCGGACCGCCCGCCGGGGCCGCCGCCGACCGCGGCCCCGAAGCCGTGTGCGACCTGCTCGCCCGGGTCCGACTGCCCGCCGACCAGCGGCTCGAACGCCGCCTCCCCGGCGCCCTCGCCCTCCCAGGTGCCCCCTCCGGCGGTCAGCAGCGCCGCGTCGCCCTCTCCCGGGCCCTCGCCCGCCGCCCCGACCTGCTGCTCCTCGACGAACCCGGCGCCGGCCTGGACCCCGCCCTGCGGGACGAGATCGCCGACCTGCTGCGCGAACTCGCCCGCCGGCACGGCATCGCCGTCGCGCTCGCCAGCCACGACGCCGCCTTCGTCGCCCGCTGCGCCGACGAGGTGCTCGTCCTCGCCCCGGCCCGCCCCGGGGTGGACGGCGGCGCCATCCGGGCCGGGGCCGGCCGTACGTCCGGACCGGTCGCGGCGCGCACCGCCGTCGGGCTGGCCGCGCTCGGCGTCGAAGCCCACGTCGGGTACGGGCGCGGGCGGCGCCGGATCCTCACCGGGGTCGACCTGCACCTCGCGCCCGGCAGCTGCACCGGCATCATCGGTCCCTCCGGCGCGGGCAAGACCACCCTCGTCCGGGTCCTCGCCGGGCTCCACCCGCCCACCGGCGGCACCCTCACCCTGGACGGCGCCCCGCTGGCCGGCTCGCACCACGCCCGCACCCGCGAGCAGCGCCGCCGCGTCCAACTCGTCCCGCAGAACCCGCTCGGCGCGCTCAACCCGGCCCGGACGGTCGGCGCCACCCTCACCCGTCCGCTGCGGCTGCACCACACCACCCCGCACGAGCAGTGCCCCGGCCGGGTCGCCGAACTACTGGCCGCCGTCGGCCTCCCCGCCGGCCTGGCCGCCCGGCACCCGCCCGAGCTGTCCGGCGGCCAGCGTCAACGCGTCGCCATCGCCCGGGCGTTGGCGGCCGAGCCGGACGTCCTGCTGTGCGACGAGGTGACCTCCGGGCTGGACGCCGACACGGCCGCGGGCATCATGGCCCTGCTGGGCCGGCTGCGCGCCGAGCGCGGGGTGGCGCTGGCGCTGATCAGCCACGACCTACCGCTCGTGCGCGAACACGCGGACGCGGTGGTGCAGTTGGGGGCGACGCCGGGGCGAGCCCGGACCAAGGGGCCTGGAGCGGCGGGCCCGGGCGCGATGGCGCCCGCCGGCTCGGCGTGGGTGAGGTGACGCGTCGAGCCGGCGGGCGGGTTCGGGGGAGCTGCTGTCAGGGCCTGTCCGGCGAGATCCGGGGGACACGCCCCAGCTAGGCGCGCCCCAGCAGCGGGAGCGGTGCCCCGGTGCGGGCGGGGAGTTCGAGCCGGGTCAGCAGCGCGGAGGGCGACACCTCGACCACCCGGCAGCCCGCGCGGTGGCGGCAGTGCCGGGCCACCGAGCCGTGCCGCAGCCGGTCGAACCGTCGGCGGGTGGCGGCGCCGAGGACCAGCAGGTCCTCCGGCCCGGTGACGGCGCCGACCAGGGCCGGCCCGGGCTCGGCCTTGACCACCAGCGGGTGGATGACCAGCCCGGCCGGGTAGCCGCCGTAGGCCTGCTCGAAGGCGATGTCCAGCCGCCGCCGGGCGGCGTGCTCCAGTTCGGACAGCGGGCGCAGGCCGTCGCGTTCGCCCGTGTTCCACGCGGCCACCGGCACCAGCACGGCCTCGCTGCGGGCCGCCTCGCCGACGGCGTGGTAGAGGGCGGCCAGACTGCTCAGTGATCCGCTCAGGCCGACGATCACTCGGGTGGTCCCGGTCATGGCCGTTCGCCTCCGTTTCTCCGGTCGGGTACTCCCGGTTCCGTACTCCTTGGTTCGGATGATTCCAGTGAACCCCGGAACCGGTCCGTCCGTACCGCCGCTGATGGCTCCATGACGCCGGTCGCACACTTCTTGACGGCCTTCTGACAGCTCCGGCGCGCCGTGCGCCTCAGCCGAGGCCCGGCACGAACTGGATCAGCAGGTCGATCGCCTTGATGCCGAGGAACGGCAGGATCAGCCCGCCCAGTCCGTACACCCGCAGGTTGCGGCGGAGCAGGTCGGTGGCGGAGGCGGGCTGGTAGCGGACGCCGCGCAGGGCCAGCGGGATCAGGGCGACGATGATCAGCGCGTTGAAGATGATCGCGGAGGCGATCGCCGAGGTCGGGCTGTGCAGTTCCATGATGTTGAGGTGGTGCAGCCCGGGGTAGGCGTTCGCGAACATCGCGGGGATGATCGCGAAGAACTTGGCCACGTCGTTGGTGATCGAGAAGGTGGTCAACGCGCCACGGGTGATGAGGAGTTGCTTGCCGACCCGGATGATGTCGATCAGCTTCGCCGGGTTGGAGTCGAGGTCGACCATGTTGCCGGCCTCCTTGGCGGCCGGGGTGCCGGAGTTCATCGCGACCCCGACGTCGGCCTGGGCGAGCGCGGGTGCGTCGTTGGTGCCGTCGCCGGTCATCGCGACCATGTTCCCGGCGGCCTGCTCGCGGCGCAGGTGGGCGAGCTTGTCCTCGGGGGTGGCCTCGGCGAGGAAGTCGTCCACCCCGGCCTCGGCGGCGATGGCGCGGGCGGTGAGCGGGTTGTCGCCGGTGACCATGACGGTGCGGATGCCCATCCTGCGCAGCTCGGCGAAGCGCTCGGCGATGCCCTCCTTCACCACGTCCTTGAGTTCGACCACGCCCAGCGCGCGGGCGCCGTGCCGGTCGTGGACGGCGACCAGCAGCGGGGTGCCGCCGGCCTCGGCGATCCGGTCCACCAGCGGCTTGGCCTCCATCGGCATGCGCCCGCCGGACTCCACCACCCAGCGGGCGACGGCGCCGGCGGCGCCCTTGCGGATCAGGCAGTTCGTCCCGTCGGGCCAGGTCAGGTCGACGCCGCTCATCCGGCTGTGCGCGGTGAACGGGACGGGCCGCTGCTCGCCGAGTTCGCCGGGGGCGCGGGGCGGCACCCAGTACTGACGGTTCGTCAGTTCGACGAGCGAGCGCCCCTCGGGGGTCTCGTCCGCGACGGAGGCCAACTGGGCTGCCTCGGCGAGCTGTTCGGTGCTCGCGCCGGGCAGCGGGTGCAGCGCGACGGCCCGGCGGTTGCCGTGGGTGATGGTGCCGGTCTTGTCGAGCAGCAGCACGTCGACGTCCCCGGCGGCCTCGACGGCCCGGCCGGAGAGGGCGACGACGTTGCGCTGGACCAGCCGGTCCATCCCGGCGATGCCGATCGCGGACAGCAGCGCGCCGATGGTGGTCGGGATGAGCGCGACCATCAGGGCGACCAGCACCACGGTGGTCTGCGGCGCGTGCGCGTAGATCGCCATCGGCTGGAGCGAGACCACCGAGAGCAGGAAGACGATGGTGAGCGAGGCGAGCAGGATGTTGAGCGCGATCTCGTTCGGGGTCTTCTGCCGGTTGGCGCCCTCCACCAGGGCGATCATGCGGTCGACGAAGCTCTGCCCGGGCCGGGAGGTGACCCGGACGACCAGGTGGTCGGAGAGCACCCTGGTGCCGCCGGTGACGCCGGTGCGGTCACCGCCGGACTCGCGGATCACCGGCGCGGACTCCCCGGTGATCGCCGACTCGTCGACGGAGGCCACCCCCTCGACCACCTCGCCGTCCTGCGGCACGACCTCGCCGGCCGGTACCAGCACCACGTCGTGCAGCATCAACTGCTCGGCGGGGATCACCTCGTGGCGGTGGTCGCGGGTGCCGACCCGCCAGTGCAGCAGCCGCCGGGCGGTGGTCCCGGCCTGGGTGCGGCGCAGCGACTCGGCCTGCGCCTTGCCCCGGCTCTCGGCGACGGCCTCGGCGAGGTTGGCGAACAGCACGGTCAGCCAGAGCCAGAAGCCGATCACCCAGGCGAACACGCTCGGGTGGATCACCGCGCTGAGCGTGGTGAGCGTGGAGCCGGTCTCCACCACGAGCATCACCGGGTTGCGCATCATGGTGCGCGGGTGGAGCTTGCGGACGGCGGCGGGCAGGGCCTCGGTGAGCTGGCGGCGGGTGATGAGCCGGCGGCGGCCGCCGTCCGGGCCGGTCGGCCGGTGGCTCGGGTGGTGGCTCGGGTGGTGCTGCGGTTGGTGCGGCCGGTCGTCCGGTCGGTCGTGCGGGGGTTGCTCGCGGACGCCCTCCGGGCGGCGGAACCAGTCGGTTCGGGGCGTGGTGGTGTCCGGGGGAGTGAGGGCCGAACGGCGCATCGTCTCGGAAGACCTTCCGGGCCGCCCCGGGCTGCGGGGCAACGGGGCGGCGGACTCGGTGGCGGCGGGGACGGCGGCCAGCCCACCACCGGATCCGCGCCCGCCACGCGCCTCTTGACGCGGGCTTGGCGTGCGGGCGGCCGTCCTTGACGGCTCCCTGACATCCGGGCCGGGTGGGCATTCGGGCGGTCGTACGGACGTTCGGGGTCGGGTGCGGCCGTACGGGTGATGACCGGGGCGGCGGATGTCAGGAAGGCGTCAAGGACGCACGGCGGAGCGTAGGCCACGCGTCAAGGCCCGGTGCGATCGGCGTTCGGTGGGCATCCACTGGAACCGAGGGCCGCACCACGGCGGCCCGCCCGAGCCCGAGGAGCCTTCCGTGAGCAGCACGATCGTCACCGCCGTCGACCAGTCGCCGCGCCGCCTGGTCCGCCTGGTGCCCGCCGGTGTCCGGCAGGACCGGCAGGAGCGGCAGGAGCTTCAGGACAGCCCCGAGCCGCCCGAACCGGCGCCCGCGCCCACGGTCGGCCGCGACCGCGACCGCCCGGCGCACTGCCGGATCGCGATGCAGTTCGAGGACTGACCCCGCCCACCGCGTGCCGCACCCCCGCCCCGCCCCGTAGGAGTACCGCCATGACGCAGCTGACCGCCCCGTCCGTCCCCTCCGCCGTCCCCGCCCCCTCCACCGGCACCTCCACCGCCCGCCCCGACGCCCCGGCCGTCGACGCGCTCGGCGGCCCCTGGCCGGCCTCGGCGCGGCCCGGCCCCGGCGGCGACGTGCTGGTCGGCGGGGTGGGGCTGGCGGAGGCGGCCGAGCGGTTCGGCACCCCGCTGTACGTCCTGGACGAGGCCGAGGTGCGCAACCGCGCCCGGGCGTACCGGCGGGCGCTGCCGCACGCCGAGGTGCTGTACGCCGCCAAGGCGTTCCTGTGCAGCGCGATGGCCGACTGGGTGGCCGAGGAGGGCCTGGGCCTGGACGTCTGCTCCTCCGGCGAGCTGTGGCTGGCCGCCTCGGCCGGCTTCCCGGCGCAGCGGATCCTGCTGCACGGCAACGCCAAGTCCCCGGAGGAACTGCGGCTGGCCCGGCGGCTGCGGGTCGGGCGGATCGTGATCGACGGACCGGCGGAGATCGCCCGGCTGGCCGCCCTGGTGGCCGCCGACACCCCGCAGCGGGTACTCGTCCGGGTCGTCCCGGGGATCGCCGCCGGGCACCACACGGCGGTCCAGACGGGAGTGGGCGGGCAGAAGTTCGGCTTCCCGATCGAGGGCGGCGACGCGGCCGACGCGATCGCCCGGGTGCTCGACCAGCCCGGGCTCGAACTGGCCGGCCTGCACTGTCACCTGGGCTCGCAGATCACCGAGGTCGAGCCCTACCTCCAGGCGGTGGACGCGCTGGTGCGGCTGCTCGCGGAGATCCGGGAGCAGCACGGCGTGGAACTGCCCGAACTGGACCTCGGCGGCGGCCACGGCATCCGCTACCTGCCGGGGGACGCCGAGTTCGACGTCGCCGACTTCGCCGTCCGGGTGACCGACCGGCTGGCGGTGCGCTGCGCCGAGGCGGGCCTGGAGGTGCCGCGGCTGATCGTCGAGCCCGGCCGCGCGCTGGCCGGCCCGGCCGCCGTCGCCGTGTACCGGGTGCTGTCGGTGAAGCACACCGCGGACGGCCACTGCTTCGCCGCCGTGGACGGCGGGATGAGCGACAACCCGCGCCCGGCGCTGTACGGATCGCCGTACAGCGTCCGCCTGGTGGGCCGCCGTTCGGAGGCGGGCGCGGCCCGGGTGGACGTGGTGGGCCGGCACTGCGAGGCCGGCGACGTGCTGGTCCGTGACGCCGTGCTGCCCGCCGACCTGCGTGCGGGGGACCTGCTGGCCGTCCCGGCGGCCGGGGCGTACCAGCTGTCGATGGCCTCCGGCTACAACCTGGTCGGCCGCCCGGCGGTGGCCGCCGTCAAGGACGGCCGGGCCCGCCTGCTGATCCGCCGGGAGACGGTCGAGGACTTCCGCCTCCGCGAGGTCGGCCGGTAGCCGAATACCGTTGCGCGAGAAGTCGGCCCCGCCGACTCCTGGATGCCCATCAGCGCGGCGGCCAGCCGGGCGTCCAGCCGGCGGTCCCAGTGCACGTGCGAGCCCAGACCCACCGGCACGCCGTACGCGAGC